>JALWSU010000172.1 GCA_026993485.1 Thiotrichaceae bacterium
GAGGTTTATGACCCAATTTAAACCTCCGAGGTTTTGGAAACCTCGGAGGTTTATGACCAAAATGTTTATCTTAAATACTATAGTAAGGATAAATCTAAATTACCATTGCAAAGTCTCATGTTTTCTCTCAGCACCTTCCTTTTGCACAGGCATCAAATCACTCTTACTAACACCTAAAGCCATTGCGATAGCGCTGGCTATATAAATAGAAGAATAAGTACCAACAATCACACCCAAAAGTAAAGCTATTGAAAATCCATGTATCAGTTCACCACCCACTAAAAATAATACAACCAATACTATAGCTGTAGTAACAGATGTCATCACAGTACGACCAAGCATTTGATTAATAGAGGTATTCATCACATTTATTGATGGTTGTTTTCGGAGTTTTACAAAATTTTCCCGAATACGGTCAAATACAACGATAGTATCATTGAGCGAATAACCAATTACTGCTAATATTGCTGCTAAGATGGTTAAATTAAATTCCAATCTAAACAGCGAAAAGAAGCCAACCACAATCACCGTATCATGTATTAATGCAGCTATAGAACCCAGCGCAAAGCGATATTCAAAACGAAATCCAACATAAAGTAATATACCAAACAATGTGTAAATAATTGCTAAACCGCCATCTTCTACTAATTCATCGCCAATTTGCGGCCCTACATATTCGACGCGACGCATTTCAACTTTGTCTCCATCCTTTTGCAATAGTCGCAAAATCTTAGTACTTAGGGGATCATCGTTTGACTCTTTATGAACACCTAAGCGAATCAAAACATCATGAGAGTTGCCAAAATTTTGTACCACTGCATCTGGAAAGTTATTGTTATGCAAGCTATTTCTGATTTTATCCAGATCAGCAGGCTTACTATAACTAACTTGAACTAATGTGCCGCCAGTGAAATCAATGCCAAAGACTAAACCTTGCGTGACAATAGAAATTAAAGAAATAAGCATTAGTATGCCAGACATTGCCAAGGCGATCTTGCGTTTGCCTAAAAAATCATATTTATAATCAAATCTACTTAAAAACATCTCCAATAGTTCTCTTTTCGGTTGTTAATATAGTTCAGATAAAAATTTTTGGCCAAAAACCTCCGAGGTTTTCAAAACCTCGGAGGTTTAGCTACGCTTATCTTAGTTTAGCGCGATGAATTGCGTCTTTACTGATTTAAACAGGAATTTTCTTCAGCTTTTTACCACCATAGAATAAGTTAATAATTGCACGAGTGATCATAATTGCCGTAAACATAGAGGTGATAATACCTAAAGACAGGGTAACAGCAAAACCTTTGATCGGGCCTGTACCAAACCCAAATAGCATTAATGCTGCAATTAAAGTTGTAATATTTGCATCGAATATAGTAATAAAAGCTTTTTCATAGCCAAGATAGATACTATTTTGGGGACTATTACCATTAGCAATTTCTTCTCGTATTTTCTCAAATATCAATACGTTAGCATCTACAGCCATACCTAAAGTCAGCACAATACCCGCCATACCGGGCAAAGTCAAAGTAGCTTGTAATAATGATAATAAAGCTATCAAAATCACCACATTCATTAATAAGGCAAAATTAGCAATCATGCCAAAAGTCTTATAACGCATCCACATAAATAGCATTACTGCTAAAAAAGCAATTTGGATGGACAATAAGCCAAGCTTAATGTTTTCTTTACCTAAACTTGGACCTATGGTGCGTTCTTCAATAATCTCCATTGGAGCCTTAAGTGCTCCTGCACGCAATAACAAAGCCAGATTATTGGCTTCATTGGATTTTAAGCCAGTTATTTGGAAATTTTTGCTAAATTCCTCTTGAATGGTTGCGACATTGATAACTTCTTCAGTTTTATTACGGGTAGTTACAGGCTTACCATTAACAAGCTTGGTTTTAACATGGTATTCAATAAAAACCACTGCCATCGGTTTGCCGACATTTTTCCGAGTAGTTTGGAGCATACTTTTCGCGCCCTTATTATCTAAACGCACTGTAACCGCTGGGCGTCCACTTCGTGAATCAATTGTCGCCTTCGCATCAACAATTTGATCGCCAGTTACAATAATACTGCGTTTTAGCCTAACAGGGGTACCATCACGACGTTTATATTCACGCCCTGCATATTGATTAGTTCCAGTAGCAACTAAACGGAACTCCAAAGTAGCTGTTGCCCCCAGAATTTCCTTAGCACGAGCAGTATCTTGCACACCGGGCAATTGCACCACAATTCGATCCTCACCCTGTCGCTGAATAACGGGTTCAGATACGCCTAATTCATTAACACGATTACGCAAAGTAGTAATATTCTGCTCTAAAGCTTTTTGGCGATTTTCTTTTAGCGACTTTTCACTAAAAGTTAGATGTAATTGATACTCACCAATTTCATTCGGCGGTTCAGTTATAATTAAGTCATTATAGCGTTTGGCAACAAGCTGTTTGGCTTTATCTCGTGTTTCGGCTTTACTAAAAGTTACCACAATGCCATTTTTTCGAGTAATGCTTTTATAGCGCAATCTCTTTTCACGAAACAAACTACGCAGTTCATTCAGATAAGTTTCCTCATCGTGGGCAATAGCAGTTTTCATATCCACTTGCATTAAAAAATGCACCCCACCGCGTAAATCTAAGCCCAAATACATTGGCTGGGCACCCAAGTCTTTAAGCCAATCAGGTGTTGCCGGGGCTAAATTTTGTGCCACCACATACTTAGGCAGTGCCTTTTTCAAGATAGAATAAGCTTTCAATTGCGTTGTACTATCAGGAAAACGCACTAATAATTGTTTTGCCGTTCTTTCAGGTGGGCTAAATTTGAGCCCTGCTTCCTTAAGCTTCGCCTCAACAGTTGCTTGTACTGTGTCATCAATATTCATATCCCGTGCGTAGGCAGGAGAAATTTGTACCGCATAATCATCTCCAAACCAATTAGGCAGAGCATATAAAGTACAAACAAAAATCACAGTGCAGATAAGTAAATATTTCCAAAGAGGGTATTGATTCATAAGAATATTTCAATTTAAAGCGTGTTTTTCATAGTTCCTTTAGGCATAACAGAAGCAATAGCTTGGCGTTGCACCTTGACTTCAATATTATTAGCTAGTTCAACAAGAACAAAGTTATCACCAAGATTAGTAATCTTGCCTAATAATCCGCCATTTGTAACGACTTCATCACCTTTTGCCAGTGAATTCACCATTTGTTGATGCTCCTTGACTCGTTTAGTCTGAGGGCGTATCAGCAGAAAATAAAACACGATAAATAATACAATCAGCATAATCAGATTCAGAAAACCAGCATCTGCCTGGGCAGCAGCCCCAGCCTCTGCAAAAGCATTTTGAATGAATAAATCCATGTTGTATCCTTTAATTCAGAAAATGAAAACTGTGTAGTATGCCATAAATTCGGATTAATCCTAAATTTTTTTTAGGATTTTGTTGAACTTAAAAAAAATTATCATATAACAGCTTTAAACAGATAAAAAATATCTATAGGCATCATGAAAAGTTTTATAGAGATGAAATAACACTGAGTAAAACTAAGGGGGAGGGGGATTTTTATTGCTGACACAAAACAAAGAAATCTTGGGCTAAAGCCCAAGGCTGGTTGCCCTTAACTTAATATAGCATTGCCCGATTTAGTTAAGCACGCTCCAAACCTGCCAGGTTTTTAAAACCTGGCAGGTTTTCTAGAAAACCGAGAAATAGATTATCGAATTTTAGTAGTTTTTGAACCAGTTCTACCTTGATTATCAGTCCAAATAAGTGTCAGCTTATCTCCCTTACTGCCACCTTTGAATTTGAACGAAAAAAAAGGATTCTTAGAAATACCTGTACCAAGAAGAGCTAATATCACAACTTTATCATTATGTGTACATTTGATTTCTCTAATATAATCAGCTGGTGTTGAATCCCCTTTTTTTGTCGCACGCATGGGATGTTTTATCAAAGCCTTAATTTGGGTAGTGCCATTTTTAGTTTTGGCTAACATACGTATTTTTGACATAAAATACTTATCCTCTTATCCTCAGTTTAAATTGATTTGCTAACCGCCACAACCACCAAGAGTAACTTTAATTGCACGACGTGCAACATACAACTTACCCTCAGATTTCACCACAGCAATTACATTAGATGTGCCACCAAGTTTAATACGGGTTTTAACGTAGCCTTCAGCATTATCAAAGAAATTAAATTTACCGATTAAGGGAACTGGATTTTTATCCCCAATAATGGTAATTGAATCCACTTTGGAGAAATCAGCCTTAATCTCAATTGGGACAACTGCACCATTTTCGGCAATCTTAGGTGCATCAATTGTAATCTTCTGACTTTCTTCAACATCCTGACTTTCAAATAAAGCCTTAATAGCATCATCTACTGTCTTAGCTGCAAAAGCCTGTTGAGGCCAATCAGCCATAACAGCAGTTGGTAAAACAGTTGTACCTAATGCTATCGCACCGCTTGTAGCGAGGATGCCTTTTAAAGCCGTTCTACGTGATAGAGCCATTAAATCCTCCTCGGAATTTTAATTCAGAACCAATTGGAGTCCAAAACTTTAGCTTTGGAAGGTCCAAAGCTAAAGCTTTGGACTCCAAGAAAAAATATATTTATTATCTTATGTTACGCACTCTCGTTCCCACGCTCCAGCGCACTCTCTTATACATAAGTTAAATTTGTCATTTCGACGAGAGGAGAAATCTTTGTTTGCATTAAGATTTATCCGCCGACATCGAAATGACAAGATAAAAAATTATACCTCAATTAAATCAATTATTTAAACATTTATGTATAAAGGAGTGCGCTCCAGCGTGGGAACGAGAGTGCGTAACATCAGTTATTATAACTAAATTCAGTGCAGTTTGTGCTTAGAGCTTTGGACAATAATTTATATTATAGCACTACCCGTTTGTATAAAATACAGCGTACCAACCTGCCAGGTTTTTAAAACCTGGCAGGTTTGTACTTAACTAAATCGGGTAACGCTATATTAATGTTATAATACCAATAATTAGGACAGTTTTTTGATTTTGTCAGTACGCTACGCTTACTTCGTTTCGACGAGAGGATAAATCTTGAATTATCAAGCTGTTAAGATTTATCAAGATTTATCCTTACGTCGAAACCGAAATGAAAAAAAGTTTGATTAAAAAATCAATAAGTTGTAATACATATGCGAACTATTGTAATACAAAAAAACTTATTTTACTGACGTTATTTTATTATAAAAGCATTAAGATGAAACCAAAACTCTACATAAAAACTTTCGGCTGCCAAATGAATGAATATGATTCATCACGCATGGCAGATGCACTAAAAGCCTCACACGGGCTAGAACTAACTGATGACTCAACACAAGCAGAAGTTTTATTACTCAATACCTGCTCAGTTCGAGAAAAAGCTCAAGAAAAAGTCTTTTCACTTCTAGGCAGATGGAGACTTTTAAAAGAAAAACGTCCAGAAATTGTAATAGGAGTTGGTGGCTGTGTAGCCAGTCAAGAAGGTGATGCAATTCGCAAACGTGCGCCTTATGTTGATTTAATTTTTGGCCCCCAAACTTTGCACCGCTTACCGACTATGCTTACAGCCGTGCAAAATAGTCACAAACCAATTATTGATATCACTTTTCCAGAAATAGAAAAATTTGATTGTTTACCTCAACCAAGAGCCGAAGGAGCTACAGCCTTTGTCTCCATTATGGAAGGATGTAGTCACTATTGCAGTTTTTGTGTTGTTCCTTATACACGCGGAGAAGAATTTAGCCGTCCATTTGATGACATCATTGCAGAAATTGTGCAGTTAGCAGAACAAGGCGTGCGCGAAGTCACACTACTTGGGCAAAATGTAAATGGCTATCATGGCTGGATGGCAAATGGTGAATTTGCTGATTTAGCCTTATTAATCAGCTACGTTGCCGCCATTGACGGCATAGATAGGATTCGTTATACCACCTCTCACCCGCTAGAATTATCCGATAATTTAATTCAAGTTTATGCAGAAGTACCAGAATTAGTCAGCCATTTACATTTACCAGTACAAAGCGGCTCAGATCGGATTTTAAGCCTAATGAAACGGGGGCATACAGTTTTAGAATATAAAGATAAAGTACGGCGTTTACGCAAAGTACGCCCAGATTTAAGTCTATCATCCGATTTTATTATCGGCTTCCCTGGAGAAACTGAAAGCGATTTTCAGGCAACAATGCAATTAATTAAAGAAATTGGATTTGATCATTCTTTTAGCTTTATTTACAGCCCTCGCCCAGGAACACCAGCGGCTGATATACCTGATAATGTACCAATAAGCTTAAAAAAACAACGCCTTAATCAATTACAAACCCTAATAAATAACAAAGCTGCTGCTATAAGTAAAGCAATGGTAGGTAGTGTACAACGGATTTTAGTTGAACATCCCTCGCGTAAAAATTCTAAAACCTTAGCAGGGCGCACTGAAAATAATAGAGTAGTAAATTTTGAGGGAAAAGCGGATTTAATCGGACAATTTGTAGATGTGAAAATTACAGAGGCATTGCCTAATTCTTTACGAGGAGAAATGATATAAATTAATTGGAGTCCAAAACTTTAGCTTTGGTAAGTATAGCATTGCCCGATTTAGTTAAGCACATTTACGCTCCAAACCTGCCAGGTTTTAAAAACCTGGCAGGTTTTCTAGGTGTATTTTATGCAATCGGTTAACGCTATACCAGCGCAAGAATAAAGTAAATCAATCATCGCAAAAAAGAAAAGTTATGATCCAACACATTGAAGCACTGAACTATCGAAGCCTACGCTATGTGTCACAAGAACTACGCCCATTTCAAGTCCTGGTAGGGCCAAATGCCTCTGGCAAGTCTACCTTTCTTGATGTTGTGGCACTGCTGAGTGATTTTGTGCAAAACGGGCTCAGTGAAACTCTACTGTTTAGCCTCGATAACGGACGAGGACGCGCCAGTCGGCTGGATGAGTTAATTTTTAACCAAAGTAGCGATCATTTTGAACTGGCGATTGAACTCGTGGTGCCGGAGCAATATCGGTATTACCGGGATAATCAATGGAAACCTGACACTGCACGCTATGAAGTGGCTTTCGGGTTTGATCAAGGTGGTGAGTTACAAATCCGCACCGAAATGCTTTTGCTGATTGATAACCAAGGTCGTCAACACCATCAGCGAATGGCGCAGAACCTATTCCCGATAGAACCGCAACCGCCAGCAACGCTATTGACCGAAAGTAAAACACCGCTTGGTTGGCAAATTATTGTAAAAAAAATGCCAGACGGCAACGATTATTTTCAGGCTGAAACGGGTAAATGGAACTTAACATTTCGTGTTGGGCAGCATAAATCCGCCCTTGCGGGGGTACCAGAAGATAGCGACCGCTTTCCAATTACTATTTGGGTACGTGACTTATTGCGTAGCGGTATTCGTTTATTTGCACTCAATACTGCTGCGATGCGTCGTCCAGTTAGTCCATCTGTTTCGCGTCATTTCAGCGTCATGGGTGCTAACTTACCCTTAGTTATCCAAGACCTAAAACGTCATCACTCGCCGTATTACCAAGACTGGGTAGCTCACCTGAGAACCATTCTGCCCGAACTCACCCAGATTGAAGTCTACGAACGGCCTGAAGATCGTCATCTCTATTTGGCACTCTGTTACGCAAGTGCGCCCGAACCCGTACCCTCTTGGCTCGTCTCAGATGGCACTTTGCGTCTACTCGCACTGACATTGCTGGCTTATCTTCCAGACTCATCAAACATCTATCTTATTGAGGAACCGGAAAATGGTATTCACCCAAGAGCTGTTGAAGGTGTTTTCCAATCGCTGTCGTCAGTTTATCGCGGACAGGTGCTAATAGCAACGCATTCGCCACTTTTCTTAGGCTTAGCTGAACCGTCACAACTGCTTTGTTTTGCCAAGAATCCCTCTGGCGCGGTAGATATTATTAGCGGTGACTGCCATCCCGCCCTCAAAGATTGGCGTGGCGAGATTGATATTTCAACGCTCTATGCGGCAGGGGTGCTAGGATGAGCAAGGATTTAATTGTACTGGTGGCTGATATACAACAGGAAAAAACCTTGGAAACTTTACTGCATAAACGTTATAAGTCACTACAAATGAGACAAATTACCTTTGACATCTTTCGCCATCCAGGCAAAGACCCAGGGGTGTACAAAGAGGCAGCCCGGTTTTTAAAGCCCTATCAAAGGGAATATGACCATGCACTGGTGGTGTTAGACCGTGAATGGAGGGGCGCTCCGGGGGATGCGGTATATTTACGCAATAATCTACAACAGCGCTTGTATAATAACGGATGGAACGCCAGCAACGCTGAGGTAATTGTCATTGATCCAGAATTAGAAATATGGGTTTGGTCAGACTCACCCGTAATAGCTGAAGAACTCCGCATGACTTGGAACAAGATTAGGCAGCTTGCCCAACAACGCGGCGATTGGGCTACTGATCAAGTGAAACCAAGCCGTCCCAAAGAATTGTTGGAGGCAATCTTACAACAACAAGATCGACCACGCTCATCGGCATTATTCCAAACACTTGCCGCTCGCGTGGGACTGATGCGTTGCCAAGACGAAGCTTTTATACAGCTACGCCAAACCTTGCAAAATTGGTTTTATTTGCAATAAAGTATTATTATATAAATTGATTTTAGTTTTATTACTAAAGCCCAAGGCTAAAAGCTAAGGCATTGCCTAATTCTTTACGAGGAGTAGTCGAGTGATCAGACCTCCGAGGTTTGATAAACCTCGGAGGTCTTAACATCACCGCCGTGAATAAGCCAACCACATCAAAATAATTCCAACAATCAACAAGGGCAAACTTAACAACTGCCCCATTGTCATCCAATCAAAGGCAATAAAACCTAACTGCCTATCAGGTTCTCGGACAAATTCGACTAAAAAACGAAATGTGCCATATCCAATTAAAAATAAGCCTGATACTGCCATCGTTGGACGAGGGCGTTTAGAAAATACCCACAAAATAATAAATAAAACCAAACCTTCAAGTAAGGCTTGATATAACTGTGAAGGATGGCGAGGTATATTATCAACATGCGGAAATATCATACCCCAAGGTAAATCAGTAGGACGGCCCCACAATTCACCATTGATAAAATTACCAATTCGCCCCGCTAGTAAGCCAAGAGGAACAAGAGGAGCAATAAAATCAGTTAGTTCAAAAAAACGCACATTAATTTTACCCGCATACAACCACATAGCAATTAAAACCCCAATAAAACCACCATGAAAGGACATACCCCCTTTCCAAACTTGAAAAATCAACGACGGTGTATCAATATAGGTTGGTAAATTATAAAATAATACATAACCTAAACGTCCACCTACTACAACACCAATAGCACTATAAAAAATAATATCGCTAATTTGTGCCTCTGTAAAAATAGGATTAGAATATTTACCACGTCGTAAGGCTAACCACCAAGCAAGAGCAAAACCAATTAAATACATCAATCCATACCAATGTACTTTTAAGGGGCCCAGTTGAAATAGCACTGGATCAATTTCAGGATAAATTAACATGTATTACTCACTCACGAAAGAAAAAAAATTATTTATAATAATGATATTACATCTATTAATGTTGATGATGTTTTCTTTGCCCACAATGGCAGATACTACTGCCATTGTTGAACGGGTGCAAGAAAAAGCAGCCTATCAACGTTTGGGCAGACAATACCCACTCCAGCTTGGAAGCGAATTACGTAGCGGTGATATTATAACAACCAGCCGTAATGCTCGCGTCCAAATACGTTTTCCTGATAATAGCTTTGTTAGAATCGGCGGAGGTGCGCGAGTAGATTTGAATAGATTGATTCCGCCTGCTAAAAATAAAGGTGTCTTGAAGTTTGTCTTCAATGTACTCAAGGGCGTATTTCGTTTTACCAGTAATACTAATAAACATGATGTAAAAATCAATGTCGGGAATACTATTACCGTTGGTGTACGTGGTACAGACATATACACAAATGCCCAAGCTGATCAAGATGCTGTTTGTTTAATTAAAGGTAAAATAACTGTGCAAAGCGGCAAACTCAACGTAACTTTAACTCAGCCGCGTGAAGGTTTTATTGTACCTAAAGTTGGTTTGACTAAGGGATTGCCAATTAGACAAATTATCCCAAAGGATCAATTTAATATGTGGCTACAACAGTCTGAATTTAGCGATTAAGCTGGAACAACTTTGAAATGATTGAAAATAAATTTGGCAAAAAAAAATTGTTCGAGGCTCAAGTTTAGGACTTAACGCATTGACAAACTAATTTTTTTATTTTATTTTTAAAACACATTACACACTCTCGTTTCCACGCTCCAGCGTACTCACTTATACACAAGGGCAACCACAAGGAATTGCCTCTACATCATTGTTTGTAGGAGCAATCCCTTGTGGTTGCCGTCGGAACGATAGTGCGTAACATCAGCTATCTAACATAAGATAATATGATATGATTAAGCCAAACACCTTAGTAGAACTACTCCGCTACCGAGCCGAAAACCAAGCTGATAAACTAGCTTATATTTTTCTAAAAAATGGAGAGACAGAAGAAGCTAGTTTTACTTATTCACAACTAGAAAAACAAGTGCAAACTATTGCTGCTAAACTTCAAAGCCTCTCCACAGTTGGCGAACGTGCCTTATTATTTTACCCATCAGGGCTAGACTACATCGCAGCATTTTTTGGTTGCCTATACGCAGGAATTATCGCTGTACCCAGCTATCCGCCACGACGCAATCGTCCAGATACTCGTATTCAAGCCATTGTCAATGACGCGCAAGCAAGCATAGTTTTAACTACTAGTAAAATTCTCTCAGACATAAAACCGCTATTAGCTAATATCCCAGAATTAAAAAATTTACACTGGATTGCTACTGATAATCTTTCCGAAGAACTAGCAGAAAATTGGCAAGCACCTCAAATTCAGTCCGATACCTTAGCCTTTCTTCAATATACATCAGGCTCCACAGGAACTCCAAAAGGAGTTATGGTAAGCCATAATAATTTATTGCACAATTCGGAATACATCACTTCGATTTGGCAACCTAATTTAGAAAGCATCATGGTAACATGGCTGCCGATTTTCCATGATATGGGGCTGATTTTTGGAATACTCCAACCAATATATCAAGGTTTTCCTTGTTATATAATGTCTCCAACGACTTTTGTGCAACGCCCATTTCGATGGCTTCAAGCAATATCGTATTACAAAGCCACGCATAGTGGAGCACCTAATTTTGCCTACGAACTTTGTATTAAAAAAATCACAACAGAACAACGTGCCCTCTTAGACTTAAGTAGTTGGGAAATGAGTTTAAACGGTGCTGAGCCAGTCAAAGCGGAAACATTTAAAAAATTTTACGAATACTTTAAACCATCAGGTTTAAAGCCTACCACAGTTTGTCATGGATATGGTCTTGCCGAAGCAACTTTAGTAGTTGGGGGAGCTAAAAAACTGGTTTTACCTAATTATTTAAGAATTAAAAGCGATGCGCTGAAACAAGATCATGTAATCATTGCCACAGAAAAAGAACATAATATACAAACTTTTGTTAGTTGCGGTTATCCCGCCAATGATGCAAAAGTAGTTATTGCCAATCCAAACACATTAACGCAATGTAAAGCTAATGAAATAGGTGAAATTTGGCTTAAAAGTCCAAGTGTGACTCATGGCTATTGGCAACGGCCAATTGAAACCCGCGAAACTTTCCAAGCTTATTTAGCAGATACTAATGAAGGTCCATTCCTACGCACAGGGGATTTGGGATTTTTAAGAGCTGGAGAATTATTTGTCACTGGGCGCCTCAAAGATGTCATAATCATAAGAGGCTTGAATCATTACCCACAAGATATTGAAGTCACAGTAGAAAAATCAAATAATGTCATACGTGCCGGCTGTAGTGCGGCATTTTCTGTAGAAATAGAGGGTGAAGAACGTTTAGTTGTTGCAGCTGAAGTCAACCGCCATTTTTCTAGCCGTAGCAAATCGCAAAATTTTGAGGAAACAATCAGTTCTATTCGTCAAGCAATCTCTGAACAACACGATATACCAGTTTATGCCGTGCTACTACTTAGAGTAGGTACAATTCCAAAAACCAGCAGTGGCAAAATTCAACGTCGTGCTTGTAAAAAAATGTTTTTAGAAGGCAAAGGACTAAAGATTATTGGAGAATGGCGACAAGAATTCACTCAAAAGCAATCATTATCAAAACCAAAAGTTTTAACAGAAAATCAAACCACAGAAACAATTCAAAACTGGTTACTCACAAAAGTTTCAGAACAATTAAAAATACCAGCTAAGCAAATAGATATTCGAGAACCATTAGCCCGTTATGGCTTAAATTCAATGATAGCAATCAGCCTCTCAGGAGAATTAGAAACTTGGTTGCAACGTCAACTACCTCCCACCATAGTATATGATTATCCCAACATTCAAGCTCTTGCCCAATATTTATCTGGAGAAACAGTAGAAACTAAAGAAAAATATACTCAAAAACCAGCTACTGATGAAGCCATAGCTATTATTGGTATTGGCTGCCGCTTCCCTGGAGGCGTGAATACTCCCCAAGCATTTTGGCAATTATTACACGATGGAATTGATGCCATTAAAGAAATCCCCGACTCCCGTTGGGATGTCAACACATTCTACGACTCAAACCCTGAAGCCCCCGCAGGCAAAATGAACACCCGTTGGGGAGGGTTTTTAGAAGAAGATATAACAACATTTGATCCAGTATTTTTTGCTATCTCACCACGCGAAGTAAAAAGTATGGATCCCCAACAACGTCTCTTATTAGAAGTTAGTTGGGAAGCCTTAGAAAATGCTGGACTAGCAGCTGAACAATTAGCAGGTAGTCAAACTGGAGTATTCATAGGAATTAGTACCAATGACTACCTACGTCTGCAAACTGAACCTAACACTGACTTTAATGCTTATTTTGGCACGGGTAACACCCATAGTATTGCCGCTAACCGAATTTCCTATTTTTTAGACTTACATGGTCCCAGTAAAGCAGTTGATACAGCTTGCTCATCATCCCTTGTAGCAACTCATGACGCTTGCCAAAGTTTGCGTCAAGGAGAATGCGAATTAGCTTTAGCTGGAGGAGTCAATTTAATTTTATCCCCAGATTTAAACATAGCCTTTTCCCAAGCTCAAATGTTATCACCTGATGGGCGCTGCAAAACCTTTGATGCAGAAGCAAACGGATATGTACGTAGCGAAGGCTGTGGCATAATAGTTCTAAAACGCTTATCTGATGCCAAAAGAGATGGAGACAATATATTAGCCATTATAAAAGGCTCAGCCATCAATCAAGATGGGCGTAGCAATGGACTCACCGCACCCAACAGCCACGCACAACAAGCAGTTATTCGTCAAGCTCTAGCCAATGCAGGAGTAAACGCCTCAGAAATTAATTATGTTGAAGCTCATGGCACAGGAACACCCTTAGGCGATCCCATTGAATTAAATGCTCTTAAAGACCTATTTACATCCAAGCGTTCACCAGAACAAACTTTATATGTAGGTTCTGTAAAAACTAATATTGGTCATTTAGAAGCGGCAGCAGGAATTGCTGGCTTAATCAAAGTAGTCCTATCCATACAGCAACAACAAATTCCACCTCATCTGCATCTAAAAACACTAAATCCGCATATAAACATAACAAATACAGCCTTATCAATACCTACAAAGCCATTAGCATGGCAAGCAGAACCAAAACTAGCAGGCGTGAGTTCATTTGGTTTTGGCGGTACTAATGCTCATATAATTCTCGCTAACGCACCAGCTATTTCAAGCAGTGAAACAGCGAAAATTGAACGCCCTCAACATATCTTAAGCCTATCAGCTAAAACTGAACCAGCTTTACAAGCATTAGCAAAATCTTATGTTACTTATTTTAAATCCCATCCAACAATTTCCATAGCAGATGTTTGTTTCACTGCCAATACTGGCCGCTCTCATTTTGAGCATCGCCTTGCTGTAGTTGCAGAATCTATAGAAATTTTAACTCAAAAATTATCAAATATAAGTAATTGTATTAGAAATGAATCTTCCACAACAAATCCCAGCCCTCCAAAAATAGCCTTTTTATTCACAGGACAAGGTTCACAATATGTAGGAATGGGGCGTGAACTTTATGAAACTCAGCCAACTTTTCGTAAGATAATTGTTCATTGTGATGCAATTTTGCGCGATTATTTGGAAAAACCATTACTAGATATACTTTATTTAGACAACAATTCACAATTAAATGAAACCGCTTACACCCAACCAGCATTATTTGCACTCGAATATGCCCTCGCAAAATTATGGCAATCTTGGGGTATCAAACCATCATTTGTAATGGGGCATAGTATTGGAGAATATGTAGCTGCTTGTATTGCAGGAGTTTTTAGCTTAGAAGATGGCTTAAAATTGGTGGCAGCACGAGGGCGTTTAATGCAAAGCCTTTGTGAAAGAGGCGATATGCTGGTACTATCAGTAAATGAAACTCAAGCTAAAGAAATCATTCAAAATTACGCCCAAGATGTTTCCATAGCTGCCATAAATGGTCCCGAAAATGTCGTAATTTCTGGCAAAGCAGAAACTATAAAAATTATTCAGGCAAACGAAAATATCCGAACCAAACTTTTATCAGTTTCTCATGCTTTCCATTCTCCTATGATGGAACCTATGTTAGCTGAATTTGAGCGAATTGCTAATGAAGTAACTTACTCAATTCCAAAAATTCCTTTGTGTTCTAATGTCACTGGAGAACTAGCTACAGAAGAACTAGCAACACCAGAATATTGGGTACGTCATGTACGTCAACCTGTGCGCTTTGCTAATAGCATGGAAACCCTTGCTCAACAAGGTTGTAAGATCTTTTTAGAGTTAGGTCCTAAACCAGCATTATTAGGTATGGGACGTTTATGTGTAGCTGAAAATGGCAAAGTTTGGCTACCAAGTTTACGTCAAGGTCAATCAGATTGGCAGCAAATTTTACAGAGTTTGGGGCAATTATATGTACAGGGGCTGTCTATAGATTGGGCTGGCTTTGATCAAGATTATCCGCGCCAGAAGCTAGTCTTACCAAATTATCCTTTCCAGAGACAGCGTTATTGGCTGGATACAAAACCACCAAAAACCGCTTTAAACCTAGAAAATATCAATTCTATAATTCAACAGTTAAAACAATCTGAACAATTATCTGAAGATGAAATTAAATTGTTACCTAAGTTGTTGGAAATATTAGCTAAACAATCTGCTGATGATTCTGCTGATAGTATTCAGGATTGGCTTTATGAAATTGAATGGCAATCTAAACCACGTATATCATCACCAGAAATTACAGGAACTTGGTTGATTTTTGCTGATCAAGGGGGTATGGGACAAGCTTTTGCAAGGGTATTAGAAAACCGTGGACAGCATTGTGTTTTGATTTTTGATGCCGCTAAAATTCCAAATGCTAATGAAATCTTGAATTTCGAGTTTAATTATATTGTTCATTTTTGGAGTTTGGATTCGGATATTGCAAATTTAGAATCAGCACAAAAATTAAGTTGTGGAACGGTATTACATTTAGTTCAAATACTGAGCAGACTACAGAAAACCTCCAGATTACCTCGCCTTTGGTTAGTAACACGGGGGGCGGTGCCAGTTGGAAACCATTCTTTGAATATTGCACAATCGCCATTATGGGGATTAGGTAAAGTAATTGCCTTAGAACATCCAGAATTTTGGGGTGGTATGTTAGATTTGTCCCCTGATAGCAAGTTTGAAGATGAGGCGACTTTATTATTGGCGGAGATTCAGGATTCACAAGGTGAAGATCAGATTGCTTTTAGGAATGGACAGCGTTATGTTGCTCGCCTCGTTGCTAAATCAAATCAGGTTCGTACTCCACCATTGCAGCCTGTGGTAGTAGCAGCAGATTATACATATTTAATTACTGGCGGTTTAGGGGCATTGGGGCGACATTTAGCTAAATGGATGGTTGCGCGAGGTGTGCGAAATTTAGTTTTAACTGGGCGTCGTGGTGTTTTTAGTAAAACACAAGAAGATACTTTGAAACAATTAGAAGACGCAGGTGCTAAAGTTCTAGTTGCTAAGGCGGATGTTGCTAATCAAGATGATATGATTAAGCTGTTTGCAGATATTAAGGGTTCCATGCCGCCTTTACGTGGAATTATTCATGCTGCGGGTATTGTTGGAGAGAAATCTATCAAAGAGATGGATTTTAGTACATTTGAATCTGTGCTGCGTCCTAAGATGTTAGGTGCTTATGTTTTACACCAACTATCTCAGGAGATGGAATTGGACTTTTTCGTTAATTTTTCTTCAATTGCGTCTGTGTGGGGGTCGAAAGGGCAAAGCCATTATGCTGCTGCAAATCATTTTCTTGATGTATTAGCTCATTATCGCAAGTTTAATTCCTTACCTGCTTTAAGTATTAATTGGGGTCCTTGGGCTGAAGGTGGTATGCTTTCGGCTGAATTTAAGAACCTATTGGACCAAATGGGAATCAAAGCTTTATCTCCAAAATCCGCTCTAAATGTCTTGGATTATTTGTTGAAAACTAACGATGTGCAAACTATTGTTGCGGATGTTGATTGGCGTTTATTTAAGGCAGTTTATGAAATAACTGGACACAAGCCCTTGTTAGAAACAATTGAGGTTTTGCCAACCGAATCAGAAGACTTATCTACGAAGCCAAAATCAGATCTTTTAGAACAATTGAAATCTGCACATCCCAATGATCGTTATGCCATTTTGGAAGCGTTTTTACAAGAGAAAGTGGCTAAAGTTTTAGGGCTTCCTGCTTCTAAAAAGCCAAAACCACACCAAGGTTTATTTGAAATGGGCATGGATTCATTAATGGCGGTTGAACTGAAAAACCAATTGAATGCTAGTTTAAATATGGCTTTGCCAACCAGCTTAGCCATTGAATATCCTAATATTGCTGCCTTGACAAAATACCTACTTAATGAGGTTTTGTTATTAACTCCAGAGACAGAAAAACCAGAAGCTAATTTAGAATTGAGTCAGGTACAGCAACTTTCAGATGATGAATCGGCTGCTATTATTGATAATGAATTGGCTGATTTGTTGGGAGATAAAAAGAATGGAAAATCTTGAGCAGTTATCGCCTTTGCAACGTGCGGTTTTAGCTCTAAAGGAAATGCGAGCTAAACTTGATAAACTGGAAAAAGACAAACAAGAGCCTAAAGAGCCGATTGCGATTATTGGTATGGCTTGTAGATTTCCTGGTGGTGCTGATAATCCAGAACAGTTTTGGCAATTGTTGCACGATGGAGTTGATGCTATTACTGAATTTCCAAGCGATAGATGGGATATTGATCAGTATTACGATGCCGATCCAAATAAACCAGGCAAAATCTACACCCGTCAAGCTGGATTTTTACAAAATCTTGACCAATTTTCACCAGAGTTTTTCCGAATTTCGCCGCGTGAAGCTGAAGATTTGGATCCGCAACAACGTTTATTGTTAGAGGTTTGTTGGCAAGCTTTAGAAAATGCTGGACAAGTACCTGAACCAGGTAGCCAAACTGGTGTTTTTGTTGGTATTGGCCAAAATGATTATGCCCAATTAAAATTCTATGCTAATGCTCCTGAAAAAATCAGCACTTATGATGGAACTGGGAATGCTTTTTGTTTTGCATCTGGGCGCTTATCTTATGTGCTAGGTTTGCAAGGTCCTTGTATGGCTATTGATACAGCTTGTTCATCTTCTTTAGTGGCGGTTCATTTAGCTTGTCAGAGTTTACATGCTGGCGAATCTGATTTGGCATTAGCAGGTGGAGTACAATTAATTTTGTCACCTGAAGTTAGCATTTTTCTCTCTAGAGCTAAGGCTTTGTCTCCTGATGGTCGTTGTAAAACTTTTGATGCTGCTGCGGATGGTTATGGACGTGGAGAGGGCTGTGGTATGGTTGTACTTAAGCGGCTTTCGGATGCAATTGCGGATGGTGACAAGATTTTGGCATTGATTCGCGGTTCAATGGTGAATCATAATGGTGCGAGCAGTGGTTTGACTGTGCCAAATGGACAGGCGCAGCAAACCTTAATTCGACAAGCCTTAAAAAATGCTCAAGTTAAACCTGCTGAGGTTTCTTATGTGGAAGCGCATGGAACTGGAACTGCTTTAGGGGATCCAATTGAAGTTAAAGCTTTAGGAGCGGTTTTAGGAGAGGGGCGAACCAGTCCGTTGATGATTGGTTCTGTAAAGACGAATATAGGTCATTTGGAAGCTGCTGCTGGAATAGCTGGATTAATTAAAGTGGTTTTGTCTTTTCAACATGAGGAAATTCCACCACATTTACATTTTAAGCAGCCTAGCCCCCACATTTATTGGGACGAATTACCAATTAAGGTACCAACCAAATTGACAGCTTGGTTACGCTCGGATAAACCACGTATTGCTGGTCTTAGTTCTTTTGGTCTTAGTGGTACGAATGCTCATATTGTCTTAGAAGAAGCTCCTAAAATTGAGACTAATTCTGCTTTGGTTGAGCGTCCTTTGCATTTATTTACTTTATCGGCGCAAACTGAAACGGCTTTGAAGCAATTGGCACAAAGTTTTGCTTTGGAACCTTTTGATGATCTGGAAATTGGTGATATTTGTTTTACGGCTAATGTTGGACGTTATCATCATGATTATCGTTTAAATTTGGTAATTGATTCTGTGCTACAGTTGCAAGAGAAATTATCTGCTTTTGTCGCTGGAGATGAAATCTGTTCTGGAAAGGTGGTGCAGGATCAACTTAAACTCGCATTTTTGTTTACTGGGCAAGGTTCACAATATGTTGATATGGGGCGTGTACTTTACGAAACTCATGCTGGTTTTCGTAAAACCTTTGACCATTGTGCTGAGATTTTAAACTCTTATTTAGAACAGCCGTTACTTGAGGCTGTGAAGAATAATAGGTTGATTAATGAAACTGCTTATACTCAACCTGCTCTTTTTGCTTTAGAATATTCATTAGCGAAATTATGGCAATCTTGGGGTGTACAACCTAATGTAGTTATGGGACATAGTGTGGGTGAGTATGTGGCTGCTTGCATTGCTGGGGTTTTTAGTTTGGAGGATGGCTTGAAATTGATAGCTGCGCGGGGGCGTTTAATGCAAACGCTTTGTGAGAAAGGTGATATGCTGGTACTATCAGTTGATGAAACTAAAGCTAAAGCAATCATTCAAGATTACGCGCAAGATGTTTCCATAGCTGCCATAAATGGTCCTGAAAATGTTGTTATATCTGGAAAGCCTGAGGCCATCAAAATTATTCAAGCTAAACTAGAGAAAAATCTCCAGTCTAAATTATTACCAGTTTCTCATGCTTTCCATTCTCCTATGATGGAACCTATGTTAGCTGAATTTGAGCGAATTGCTAATGAGGTAACTTACTCAATTCCAAAAATTCCTTTGTGTTCTAATGTGACTGGAGAGTTGGCTAGGGATGAAATAGCTAGTCCTGCTTATTGGGTTACTCATGTACGCCAACCTGTGCGTTTTGCTGCCAGTATGGAAACACTTTATCAGCAAGGCTATGATACTTTTATAGAAATTGGGCCAAAACCCTCTTTATTGGGTATGGGGCGTATGTGCTTACCCAATGGTGTTGGGACTTGGCTGGTGAGTTTGCGTAAAGGACAAAATGATTGGCAACAAATACTCCAAAGTTTGGGTGAATTATATGTACGGGGTGTATCAGTAGATTGGGCGGAATTTTATAAAGATTATCCGCGCCGTAAAGTTTCATTACCAACTTATCCTTTCCAAAGAGAAAGCTATTGGGTTGATAAATCTATTAAACGCATAGCGGTTCATAAACATAAATATCAATCCCAGTTGCATCCCATTCTTGGTCAACAGTTGTATTCTGCGGCGCTAAGAAATGGGGAAATTCAGTTTGAATCAGAGATCAGTCAAGATAATCCGGCTTTTATAAAAGACCATTGTGTCCATCAAGCTGTGGTTTTGCCAGGAACTGCTTATTTGGAAATGGCTTTAGCAGCGGGGGCTAGAGTTTTTAAATCAGATAATTCTGATAATTTGGTGTTAGAAGATGTTATAGTCCAGCAAGCCCTGATTTTACCCGATTCTGTGTCTAAGACAATTCAGTTAATTTTAACTCCGGATAACAATGGCAAATATGTGTTTCAGATTTTTAGTCTTCAGTTGGATGGGGAATCGAATGCTCCTCTTTGGATCAGCCATGTGTCGGGTAAAGTGTTGCAAGAATCCCAAAAACCGAATCAAATTGATTTGAATGCTTTACAAACCAAAATTACTGAAGAAATCTTAGTTGCTGATTTATATCAACAATATAGAGATAGGGGTATGAATTATGGACTTAGTTTCCAAGCGGTACAGAAAGTTTGGCGGTCTGAAAGTGAAGCCTTGGGGCAGATTTGTTTACCAGAGCATTTAGTTTTTGAGGCAGATAATTATAAGTTCCATCCAGCATTTTTAGATGCTTGTACCCAAATTTTAGGAATTATCCTTAATTTTGATAAACAAAATGCTTATATGCCTGTGGCTTATCAGCGTTTAAGTCTGTTTATGCATCCGAGTAATCAATTGTGGAGTTATGCCAAGATACTGTCGTTTGATGATTTAAATCAAGAAACTTTGACTGCTGAGGTGTGTTTATTTACTTCATCTGGACAGATTGTTGCTAAAATTGAAGGATTGATTCTTAAACAAGCTAGCCGTGAAGCTTTGTTGGAGTTCAAAAATTGGCTTTATGAAATTGTGTGGCGGCAAAGATTAGCATTATCTACGCCCGAAGAAATTAGGGACAGTGTTCTCCCTGAATTGACACAATTATGTAGTCAAGCTGAGTTGGCTACTTATGAAACAGTTTTAAACCAACTTGAAGTCTTGAGTGTTGATTATGTGGTGAAAGCATTTGAAGAATTGGGATGGAAGTTTGCGCTGAAACAACGCTTATCAACGAGAAATTTAGGTGTTGTTGAAAAATACCAGCAGTTGCTCAATCGTTTACTGGAAATATTAAACGATGTTGGCATATTACAGCCAATTGGGGAGCAATGGGAAGTTGTAAAAATACCTGAAGATAATCATCTACAACTGGATAGATTGTTAGCACAATATCCTATGGCAGAAGCAGAATTGACTTTGCTTGAACGTTGTGGTTCCAAATTAGCGCAAGTTTTACAGGGAAAATTTGATCCTCTACAGTTGTTATTCCCAAAAGGAAATTTAACCAATCTAACTAAACTTTACCAAGATTCTCCGAGTTCACGACTTATGAATACCCTAGTGCAAAAAGCTGTAACAACGGCTTTGCCTCAAGGGCGCGACGTGAGAATCTTAGAAATTGGGGCTGGCACTGGCGGTACAACAGCTTATGTTTTACCGCATTTAGATTCTCAACATATTACTGAATATGTTTTTACTGATATTTCTTCATTGTTTCTTTCTCAGGCACAAGAAAAATTTAGTAATTATCCATTTGTGCGTTATGAATTATTAAATATTGAACAAGCACCTGATTCCCAAAACTTTGCCTTACACCAATTTGATCTAATTATTGCTGTCAATGTATTACATGCAACACGTAATTTAAGTCAAACCATGCTTCATGTGCAACAATTGTTGCAACCAGATGGTATCTTGATATTGGTTGAAAATACGGCACGATCCAGTTGGGTAGATTTAATCTTTGGCTTAACTGAAGGTTGGTGGAGATTTGTGGATTATGATTTGAGACCAGATTATCCTTTGATTTCAAATTCTAATTGGCAGTTTCTCTTAGAAAAGACTGGATTTAAAGCTGTTACAAGCATTTCCCCAGAGCCAACGCTCCGCCGTTTATCTCAACAAAATCTGATTGTGGCGCAAGCAGCTCATCTTAAATCTGAATCTATGACTTGGCTTATTTTCGCCGATGCTCAAGGAATAGGACAGCAATTAGCAACACGCTTAAGAACAACTGGTGATATTTGTATTTTGGTTTTTTCTGGTGATAAATATGAACAATTAGCAGAGCTAACTTTTAAAATCAATCCTACCAGTTTAGATGATTTTGAGCGTTTACTTAAGCAGTTCGATACCCAAAGTTTGCAACGCATTGTGCATTTTTGGAGTTTAGATAGTGTAGTCACAGATTTAGAACTGGCTAATAACATCGGGTGTATAGCTGTATTACACCTAGTTCAATCTTTAGTTAAGTTAGGTTTGTCTAAACCGCTATGGTTGATTACTCGTAATAGTCAAGCTGTGGGCTTCGAATCGAGACCATTATCTATTGAACAATCTCCATTGTGGGGAATGGGGCGAGTGATTGCATTAGAGCATCCAGAATTATGGGGGGGCATGATAGATTTAGCTTCTGAAGTAGAAACTGATGAAATTAATATGTTGTTGTCAGTAATTTTACATCCGACAAATGAAGACCATATTGCTTTTAGGGATAAACAATCTTATGTTGCTCGCTTAGTGCATAGCAATCCGCAAGCCTCTAAAAAGATAAATTTCCAGTCTGATAGTACTTATTTGATTACGGGAGGACTTGGCTTCTTGGGACTGAAATTAGCTCATTGGATGGTAAAACAAGGCGCACAACACTTGATACTTACTGGGCGTAAAGGATTGCCTAAACGTGATACTTGGGGAAAGATTTCCGAAAATACGGATACTTGGAAACAAATCCAAGCCATTCAACTTTTAGAGGAAAATGGCGCAAGTGTTTTAGTAGTTCAAGCCGATGTTAGTGATTTTGAGCAAATGTCTCAAGTATTTGAACAAGTGAAATCTAGTAAATTCCCCTTGCGTGGTATTATTCATGCTGCTGGAGTTCCTGGTTCTCAAGCTATAGAGGAACTTACAGTCAATGACTTTAAAACCATGTTTCTTCCTAAGATAACTGGGGCATGGTTATTGCATAAACTTAGCCAAGATCAAGATATAAAATTAGACTTTTTTGTCTGCTTTTCGTCAGCCAGTGCGGTTTGGGGAGCTAAAGGGCAGGCACATTATGGTGCTGCAAACCATTTTCTGGATATTTTAGCGCATTATCGTCGTGCAATTGGATTACCAGCCTTAACTGTAAATTGGGGTTTGTTAGAGGGTGGTGGTATGGTTAGTGATGATGAATATCATCAATGGCTCGTTAAAATAGGTATGGACGGCTTCCAACCAGAACAAGGATTTATGGCATTAGATTATTTACTAGGCACTAATGCTATCCAAACCACAATTGCTAAGGTGAACTGGAAGAAATTCAAGGACCTTTACGAAGCTCGGCAACCACGACCATTACTAGAAGAAATTCAAGTACAAGACCAGCAAGCAGAAAACTCACAATCTAAACTTGTAAAAATAGATATTTTACAAAGCTTAAAAGAACTGTCTGCAAGTGATGAACAGGAAAGAATTTTAATCGCTTATTTGCAAGAACAAGTTGCTAAAACCTTACATCTAAGCCCATCCCGATTAGATGTACAACAGCCTTTGAACAAAATGGGACTTGATTCTCTTATGATGATGGAATTGAGAAATAGGATTGTAGAAGAGTTGGACGTAGAAATACCAATGGCTAAATTAATGGGGGGGGTTAGTGTTATAGAGTTGGTGACGGAAATTAAACAGCAACTCCAAAATGTACTCTCTCCAATAGAATCATCAAGTTTGGAAGATGATGATATTGAG
>JALWSU010000173.1 GCA_026993485.1 Thiotrichaceae bacterium
AGAGGGAGGGATTGTCTGAACTGTGATTTTGGTGATTTTTGTGATTGACTTTGATAAAAAAACTGATAAAAATCATAGTTCATCATTTAATCACATAAATCACAGTTCAGACATATTCCAAATAGTAACACGAAGCTGGAGCGTGGGAACGAGAGTAACTAGTATAGCAGTTACGCTCCAGCGTGGGAATGAGAATGCGTCACATCAGTTAAAAATTCAAAATGACTCTAAACAAACTCAAAATAGGTATAATAGGACTTGGCTACGTTGGCTTGCCCTTAGCAGTAGAATTTGGCAAGCATTATCCAACAATTGGTTTTGATTTGAAATCACAACGAATTGCAGAACTAAAAGCTGGACAAGATAATACTCGTGAAGTTTCAGCAGCAGAATTAAAACAAGCTCAATATCTTAATTATAGCAATAATCCCAAGGATTTAGCTGAGTGTAATTTCTACATTATTGCAGTTCCAACACCACTAGATAAGCATAAAAATCCCGATCTAACCTTGCTTGAAACAGCCAGTGTAACTGTAGCTAACTTATTGTCAAAAAATGATTTTGTGGTTTACGAGTCCACAGTATATCCTGGTGCTACTGAAGAAGTCTGTGTACCAATTTTAGAAAGTGAATCCCAACTCAAATTTAATCAAGATTTTTTTGTCGGTTATAGTCCAGAACGCATTAATCCAGGAGATAAAACTCACCGCCTCACTAATATTGTTAAAATCACTTCTGGTTCTACCCCTGAAGCGGCTATTTTTATTGATCAAGTCTATAGTAGTATTATATCGGCAGGGACTCATCTAGCCAGTAGTATTCAAGTAGCGGAAGCAGCTAAAGTAATTGAAAATACCCAACGTGATGTTAATATTGCTTTAATCAATGAATTAGCTATGATTTTTAATCGGCTGGGAATTAATACCCTGGAAGTATTAGAAGCGGCTGGAAGTAAGTGGAATTTTCTGCCTTTCCGCCCCGGGCTAGTTGGTGGGCATTGCATTGGTGTTGATCCCTACTATTTGACCCAAAAAGCCAAAGATGTAGGTTATAACCCCGAAATGATTTTAGCTGGGCGTCGGATCAATGATAATATGGGCAATTATATTGCTAATGCTTTAATTAAGCAGATGATTAAAAAACGTATTCATGTGGATGAGGCTCAAATATTGATTTTAGGACTTACGTTTAAAGAGAATTGCCCTGATTTGCGTAATACCCGTGTAGTTGATATTATCAACGAACTACAAAGCTATGGCGCAAAAATTTCTGTTTATGATCCTTGGGTTGATAAAGAGGAAGCCAAAGAAATGTATTCAATTGAACTGGTAGCAAAATTAGAGCGTAATAAATATGATGCCATTGTACTTGCAGTAGCGCATCAGCAATTTTATGAACTCGGCGCCGAACAAATTCAAGCTTTAGCTAAAGCTAATTCGGTTATTTATGATGTGAAATCAGTTTTGCCAGATGATGTGGTGGATGGGCAATTATAATTAGAATTCGATGATCAAGTTTTTATTTATTGACTTTTTGAAACCAATCTGAATTTAAATCAATACTATTGATATTTAAAGATTATATAATAATTGGAGTCCAAA
>JALWSU010000174.1 GCA_026993485.1 Thiotrichaceae bacterium
CAGGTTTGGTTTGAATAAACCTGCCAGGTTTGGTTTGAATAAACCTGCCAGGTTTTTAAAACCTGGCAGGTTTGGTTTGAATAAACCTGGCAGGTTTGGTTTGAATAAACCTGACAGGTTTTAAAAACCTGTCAGGTTTGGCTTAGATTAAAGGCAAACTTGAGAGGTTTTTGAAACCTTTCTTGTCTGTTAAGTTAATCATCTTCAATTAGATGTTGAATTTTAGTGTTATCTGATTGCTCATGATACTCTGCAAATGACTTTGGATTACTAAACCAATCCATAACTTGTTGTCCCTCAATCCGGCTATTTTTTTGTTGATAAATGGTTTGGTAAGAAGAATACGGATAATTACGAAAATCGTTAGTAAAACCGTGTTTCTGGGGATTACGATGGATGTAGTTAACCAAATGCACTAGATAATCATTTGAATCGATCAATATACGTTTAAAAGGTTTTTGAAAAAGACTACCAGTTCTTTGGTACATCTTGTTAATAGCTTTAGTATAAGCATTGAACAAATTTGAGAACGATTTAGAATAATCCGGTGTAACTTTAAGAGATGACAAGTTTTCAAAACTTGTCATCTCTTTTATCGGCTTCATCCGAACCAATAAATGAAAATGATTTTTCATCAGGCAATATGCATATGTATTGGCGATAGGATAAATATAGCGGGTATAAAGCTTGAAGAAGTATTCATAATTACGCTCTTCTATAAATAGGTTTGCCCCGTTATTACCACGATTATATATATGGTAATACTCTCCGCTGATTAAAGGTATTTCCTTTGACATATATATTTCCTGAAAAATTTACAAAAATCTAAACCAAACCTGACAGGTTTTGGAAACCTATCAGGTTGATTTTACTTTTTACTTTCTGCTTATTCACCTAAAACCTGTTTGATAGCAGTTACTTTTTTTCTCTGCTTGTTACTCAAATTAGGTGCGCCTTCCCATTTGTTATTAATCTGGTAGTAATGTTTTAATAAACGAGCAACAGTTGAGGCTTCTGGATGTTTTGTCATTTGTTGATACCATTTAGTCGCATTGGCTTCTGCTATATTGGAAGTGGTTTTATAGCAGTCTTGATAGAACTGTTTTTCTACTTCTGTTTTGAAATTGTCTGGATTTGGAGCTGTTGGTTTTGCTACTTGCCCTCCTTGAACATCATTTCCGCCGCTTTGGTAAGATGGTAAAACACTTTTATTCTTTTTTTCTCCCAAAAATTCAGGCAATGACATATATTCTAATTTACATGGGGCTGGTGTTTTTGGATTTGCCATTGCTAATAATTGGGTAAGTTGTTTTGAGGTTTCCCAATTGGTAATAACCTTTTCCATTAAGGACTTAAATTCTTTTAAGCAATCTTCTTTAGAGGGTGCCGTTGCTTGCGGATTGTTGGCTTGCAAATTATTGGCTTGAATCTTAATACTAATTTGCCCTAATCCATACGGTTTGCCCATGCCGATATTATGGCGTAAGTTTGAATTGCCTCCCCATGTTAGGCACCAAATTAATGCGCCTAGTTCTGTTGGGCGGAGGTTATGGAAGTTTAAATGGCATTTGAAACGTGCGCCTTTGGCTAAAGGAAATAGGCGGACTTTGACTTTGTTAGTTAATTCAGCATCTGCTTCTTTTACTTCCCATCTGGGATTTATTGGGTAACGTTTCCAGCCTGAAATTTCGGCTTTTGGATCCATATAAGTTTTGTAATCTTGTCCGCGTCTCAGTTGTGGCGAACTTTCTTGCTTGACATAGTTTGGATAATAACTGGCTTTGGGGGTACCCAAAATAGTAGTGGGCAAATTTTTAACTACCTGCGTTTGTTCTGGGTTTTGTAAATACGCCATTCCAAAACTAACTCGACTTTTGAGGCTGAACTGGCTGTTGTCGTTATTGACTGTGCCAAACATAAGTTCAGGTAAATCAAATAGTTCTCCATTACGATGATCTGGATTAGTATGATTAATGGTTTCTCCTATGGAGTTCTTATAAGGTAAACGATACATCATAGCTAGTCCAAGTGAGCTGATTTTGCCAGCTTTATCTGCAAGGTAAAAAACTGGAACTCGATTACCTCGACGAACTTTTTCATACCAATATTGCCATTCTTCTGAGTCTTCATGAATCTTTTGAAAGGCTTGTATTACGGTTTCGTCAATGATTTTGGGCGTGGCAGTGTCATTGTAGAAAATAAATTCCATGTGTTTACGTCCTGGTTGCCCAGTATTTGGAGTGGGTTGCCCAGTAAAGACGATTTTTCCTTGATATGTACCACTGCCCAGTTTTGGCTCTGCTTTTTTATATTCTAATTTGATTCTCCCTCTTTGGTGTGGCCAAATTGTATTGGTTTCTAAATCAAATTTTACTTTTAGGTGTCGTTCTCCAAAAATGTAATATTTGTTGATGGCGTTTTGTTTTCTCTTAATCTTTTGTGGGTTAGTAATTCCATTCTTTTTACCCCAATTAATCAAATGATCTTGTTCTACCCGCGCATATTGACAGGGTATTAATTCCCATTCGGAGTTATTATTCAATTGTAACCAACCAGCGCGGGCTAAGGGGCGAAAGGTGTTGCCTCCTAAAGATTTTGATAGGTGTTTGGTATAAAATTTTCCGCCTCGGCTTAAATCACGGACGCTTAACCATTGATCGTCTACCATTCGCATTTTGCCATAAGTGGCTATTTCTAAGACGTTTCGGAGCATTCCTTTGAGGCTAGTTCCGGGAATTGCATAACGTCCATCGGGTAATTGAAAAAAATGCACTTCACCTGGGCGATTTTCGGTTCCTTGTTGTTGTTTGTTATCGCCAATTAAAATTGGTGTGTGTGCGGTAATTTCTAGTTCTAAACTACCACTGATTCCGTCTGAAAATGGAATATCGTGTGATACTTGGTTTGCCCAATCGGGTTGATATATGTCTTTTGATAATGGTACAAAGTTATAGGGGGCGTTAATGCTCATTTGGTGTTTGTCTCCTTTAGATAGATTTTCTCACTTAGACCTGTCAGGTTTTGGAAACCTGACAGGTCTTTTGTTATTTTTTAAAGCCTGCAAATGCGGCACATATTGGACGATAGCCTTGTTCGCCGTCGTTTTGCCAGTAAACTCGATAGGCTAATTTGCCTGTTATTTCTTCATTTTCAGCTAATAGTTCGGTTGATTCAACTAAATGAGTTTCTCCAGCTTGTTCTTGATAAGTGGTAAGTAACCAACCTCCATTGTTATGGGGTTGAATGTGTAAGGCTTGGTTATTTTTGCCTTTTACTTCTCCGTAGAGAATTACGCCCTCGTCGGGTAATTTGCTATTTTGAAAATGGGCGATGGTATCTTGAAAGCAGAGCCATCCTTGTTCGGGTTGGAACTCTTTTAGGGCTTTTTTGACTTCTGCCGCTTGTTGATATTCGATTGTGGTTAGTTTTAACTGGCATAGTTGGGGTAGTTTTTTGCCAGTTAAGTTTAGGTTTTTTATGTGGTTTAGTAGTTCTTTTGGTTGCATGTGTTTGGTTGTCCTTGTGAGAAGTTATAAACCTCCGAGGTTTGCTAAACCTCGGAGGTTTTTAGCGTTTATTCGTTTATCCAAGCTCCTTTATCTGTCCATTCTAAGTTGCCAGTAAAGTATCCATAGCCTCCGCGCCCACTGCCTGTTCCTAGGGCTAAGCGTCCATTTACTAAGTCGTCTAATGTTTTTGCTAGGGCTTGACGTGCTTTGCTTTCAATGGGTTGGTTGGGGTTGGTTATTATTGTTATTGTTAATTTTAGTGGTGTTTTTTGGGTTATTAGTTCTTCGTTAAATAGCATGTGTTCACGCACTCCGCCGGTGAATCTGTCGACGTTATTGTGTTGTAATTTTACTGTTTGTACGGGTTCACTGCTTAAATATAAGTCGTCTATTAGTATGTGTCCTACTTGTCCGCTTTTGTCGGCTTTTAGGTAGCCAAATAGGTTTTTGACTGCTGGGTTGTTGTCTTTGTCGTAGTTTTGTAGTTCTGCTTGACTGATGGTGTCGGCAAAGTAATTTGTTAGGGCATTGTAGTGAAAGGCGATTCTGTGGCTGATTGCGCCTTTTACTGCACTGGCTGGGATTACTAGGTAACGTTTGGTGCTGAGTTTGCCTTTATTGTTATTCCATTCGATAATTTTTTCGCTGATTGGTAGTAAGTCGGCTTCGTCTATGCCTAATGGTTCGGTTCCTTGTCCAAATCTGTAGCCGTTTTGTGGCGTAATGCTGATTTTGGCTTGGGGAAATTGATGCGGTTTGGATAAAAATTTTTGGGTGAAGCCTTTGGTATTTCCTAGTTCTAAAGAAAAATTGTTATTGTATTCGGCAAATTCTTCAGGATTTTTGAAGTTAAATTTACGTTCTGATAGGCGGATTATTTTTAATGCGCCTAAGCCGCGACGAGTTGCTCCGCCTAGACGAAAGTCTGGGCGATAGAGTAAGGCGAGTAAGTTGTCCCAACGCTCATCTTGAGCTTCGTCACTCCATAATGAGAGTTCTAAACTGAAACGATGTCCTTTGCGTAAGCTGGTTCGGTCAAATTTGCCTTGATCTTTGGCAATTCCTCTATGGGTTAGTCGTACATGATCGCGTATTATGGGGGTTAGTTGTAGGGCATCAGCAAGCAAGGTGTCTTGTTTTAATTTGTCTGTGTTTGTTTCTAAACCTTCAATAGGTTGGTTTTCGCTGTTATGGATACAGCCCCATGATACTTGTACAAAAGAAATTTGTTCACTGGTTTTATTGGTGTAGCCAAATAATTTTTGGGTTAGTTCTTCGCCATAGGTGGATTGGTATAAGTTGCGTAAGACTCCAGCGAAGCTTGTACCGGGGATGGTAGGTAAGCCGTTGGCATCTCGAACTAGGAGGGTGTCGAAGATGCTGTCGCCTCGCCCGGCACTTATTGATAGTGGGGTGCGTGTTTCTATTACTATGCGGGCTATGTGTAATATTGGTTTGGTTGCTAACATTTTGGTTTGTATCCAATTAAATTAATATTAATTCTAGAATAAATTGATTCAAACTGAATTTGAAACAGAGCAATTTTTATTTACCAAATTCTTGTTACTAATTTATCTTCCAAATATGTATCAAAAATTTTATCGCAACTTATAAAACTCATATTTTCCACAATCGCTTGTGAAACAATGATTCTATCAAATGGATCTCGGTGATAAAATGGAAGTTGGTTTTGCATGGCAGTGTGTGCAAAATTAATTGGCAAAATTTCAATGTCATTATCAGTTACATCATTAATAACAGTATCGTAACTACCTAAAATATGTAATTTGCCAATGGCTGTTTTAATAGAAATTTCCCAAAGACTGGCAATACTAATAAAAATATCGTTTTTGTCATTTTCAATCAGTTCTTTCGCAGTTTCACTTAATTCCAATGAACCTGCGATAAACCATAAAAATGTGTGTCAATTAGAAACTTCATTACATGTAATCTTTAAAATCATTTAAGGGTGCATCAAAATCTGGTGCTAGTTGATATTTGCCTTTAGCACTACCAAAAATTCTTTTTTTATGCTGTTTGGATTTACTTACTTGATTATGCTGTTTTTTTAACAGAAACTCGATGTAATGTAAAACTTCCACTTTTAAATTTTCTGGAAGTTGATAAAGTTGTGAATAGATGAGTTGTTCAGTCATTCTTATCCTCCAGTTATTTTATTTCTTGTTTCCTAGCAATATCAATGGCTTGTTTGGATAAGTTGCCTAAGAATGCTGGTAATTCGTTGTTGTTGCGGGCAATTTTTTGTAACCATTGTTTGAAGTTCCGGATATTGGTGTCTTTTAAATAGACTTCGGCTGTCCATTCTGGATCGTTGTCTTTACAAATGGCTTTGTCTCCTTCAAAAAGTTGTTGTCGCATTGCTGCATTTGTTATCTTTGGGGTTTTGCTTAGTTCTAGTATTCTGCCCCATTGGTTTGCTGATGGACCGACTCTAACTCCTTTTGGTTTTGCTGAGAGTGAACGGGCGCTGTTGTAGAGTCTGTTTAGTTCTTGTATCCAGTTTTTCGCTTGTGTTTCTATTTCTTGGCTTTGGTTGTTTTGTCTTACTTTGTTGATTAACCAGTTTGCTAGTGGTAGTTCTGGTGTTTTTGGTGGTTCTGGTGCTTTTTTCTTGATTGTGGTTTTGGTAAATCTAGGTTGTGGCGTTTCTAATAATGGTGGATTGATCCAAATTTGTCCTAATCCTGCTTGTTTATATAATCCAATATTGGTTTGGTTGGTTTTAATTTCAGTTGGTTCATTTAAACGAAAATGTAAGACGCTGCCCATGCTGAGTACGTTGCGTTCAATTTCGCGGCTGTGGTAGTGGGCATTAAATGGTGCATAGTGGCGGCTACGAATAAAGCTTTTGTCAAGGTTTAATTCGCCATTTGGTAAGCCAAAATGTTGTGTTGTTGGTAATAGTGTTGCTTGTCCATGTTTGTCTAATAGGGCTAAGTCTGATAGGAGCCATATTGTGATTTCTTTAGTTTGGTGTGGTGTTGTGTTTATGTCTTCATTCCAATTGGCTGGAGTAATTTCTACATTGCCATATTCGGCTGTTCGTGATCGCCCTAGAGCTAATTTGCCATTGAGATTTTCAATTATTTGTGTAAATAGTTTAGGTGGTATGTCTTCATC
>JALWSU010000175.1 GCA_026993485.1 Thiotrichaceae bacterium
AAGTAGCTATCCACAATGTACCAGCATTATCCTGATAAATTGCATTAACATAATTATTACTCAAACCGGATGGATTATTAGCCGAATACTCATAATGTTTACCAAAACTATCAGCCTGTTTATCAAACTCATACAAACCATTACCATCAGTGCCAATCCACAACCGCCCAACATTATCCTCAAAAATAGAAAGTATCTTAACCTCATAGGGATAATGCACAAAAGTTTCACTATCTCGCTCAAAACGATCTAATCCAGCCCCAGTACCAACCCACAAAACACCACTATTATCAACAAAAATCGCCTCAATAACATCATCAGCTAAACTGTTAGGATTATTCGCATCATGTTGATAATGCACAAAAATATTATTTTTACGATCAAACTTATTCAAGCCACCGCCTTCAGTCCCAACCCACAAAATACCTTTATCATCCTCAACAATACTAGCTGACCAATAAATCTTATTATTAGCCACACTATAATGCTTAAACTTACCAGTATTTCGATCTAACTTATTCAAGCCACCACCATAAGTGCCAATCCATAAAGTACCAGTATGATCTTCATAAACCGCCCTAACATCATTATGACTCAAGCTATTCGGATTCTTTTCCTCATACCGATAATGCACAAATTGCTCAGTTCTGGGATCAAATTTATCCAAGCCATTACTAGTAGCAATCCAAAACACACCAGTATGATCCTCATAAATATCCCAAACATAGTTATTACTCAAACTATTAGCATCATCAGCATCATGCCTATAGATAGTAAACTTATAACCATCATATTTATTCAAACCATCCTCAGTGCAAAACCACATAAAACCTTGAGTATCTTGCAAAATACACAACACAGTAGATTGTGACAAGCCCTCAGCCACGCTCAGATGTTCAATTTTAATCTGGGCAGAAAGGCTGCCAGATAGCAGGATTAAAAATAATAATACGATATATTTTAGATAGTTAGAAAATTTCATAGTTAAATATTGTTAAATAAAAAACTGGAGTGCAAGCTCTTATAAAACCTGACAGGTTTTAAAAACCTGTCAGGTTTGGAGCGTAGATGTGCTTAACTAAATAGTGCAACACTATATCAGACCTCCGAGGTTTTCAAAACCTCGGAGGTCTTTAAACCTAATATTCAACTAAGCTCATCAATCCAAGCCATCTGAATCGCTTCCAAAATCTTCTCCCCACTATGATGCGGATCATCATCAAACTCATCCAATCCCAAAATCCACTCATACATATCTGGAAAACTTACTGTAAGTGGATCAACATCAGGATAAGCCTCACTTAATTCTATCGCAATCTCTTGCGTATCTATCCATTTTAATCCCATAAAATCCCCCTAATGATTCTCAGAAACCATATTAATTGTATATTTAGGAATCTCAATTACCAAATCCTCATGATCAACAATAGCCTGACAACTTAGCCGCGATTCTGGCTCCAATCCCCAAGCTTTATCCAATAAATCTTCTTCAAGCTCATCAGCCTCTTCTAAAGAATCAAAACCCTCTCGAATAATTACATGGCAAGTCGTACAAGCACAAGACTTCTCACAAGCATGTTCAATTTCAATCCCATTATCCAAAGCCGCATCACAAATACTAATTCCCGGCTCAACCTCAATCAAAGCACCATCTGGACAAATCTCCTCATGAGGCAAAAAAATTAACTTAGGCATAATTAATTCTCCGTAAACTCATCAACACTCTTCCCCTTCATAGCCCGACGAATACTAGCATCCATCCGTCGAGCCGCAAAATCTTGCGTCAACTCATCTAATTGCTCAATCGCAACTTTAATCGCCTCAGCATCATCACCCTCTTTAACTCTCAACAATTCATTCAACCCCTCATTAATCTTTAAAAATTCCTCATGTTTCAACAAATGTTTACCATCCTGAGACAAAGCCGAACGTAGCGCATTAATCACCCTATCCGCCTCAACCTGCTGCTCGCGTAACTTTCTAGCAGCAACATCCTCTTGAGCATGTTCCATAGAATCCTTCAACATCCGCTCAATCTCATTATCTTGTAACCCATAAGAAGGCTTAACAACAATTTCGCTATGAACTCCACTAGTTTCCTCCCTAGCAGAAACACTTAACAAACCATCTGCATCCACCTGAAAAGTCACCCTAATTTTAGCCGCACCCGCAACCATCGGCGGAATCCCACGCAATTCAAATCTCGCCAACGAACGACAATCCATAACCAACTCCCGCTCCCCTTGGACAACATGAATCGCCATCGCCGTCTGCCCATCTTTAAAAGTCGTAAACTCCTGCGCCCTTGCCACAGGAATAGTCGTATTACGAGGAATAATCTTCTCCACCAAACCACCCATAGTCTCAATCCCCAACGACAAAGCATTCACATCCAACAACAACATCTCATCATCAGGCTTATTACCCGCCAAAATATCAGCCTGAATCGCCGCCCCAATCGCCACCACCTTATCAGGATCAATATCAACATGCGGCGTACACCCAAAAAAATCCCCCACCTTCTCACGCACACGCAACATCCGAGTAGAGCCACCAACCATCACCACCTCACTTAAATCCTCAGCACTCAAACCCGCATCACGCAAAGCACGTCGGCAAGGACTAATCGTTTTCTCAATCAGCGGATCAACAAGCTGATTCAACTGCTCACGGCTCAACTCCCCCTGCCAAACCTTACCATTTTCCAACCGAATAGCAGCCACATCCTCACTACTTAACGCCTCTTTAGCAGTCCGAGCCACATCCAACAACTCCCGAATATGACTATGCTCAGCATCATCAGCAATACCCGCTTGCTCCATAATCCATCGTGCAATCGCCCGATCAAAATCATCCCCCCCTAAACCAGAATTCCCAGCCGTCGCCATAACCTCAAAAACACCCGCCTGCAACCGCAAAATCGAAATATCAAAAGTACCACCGCCCAAATCATAAATCGCAAAAACCCCATCAGCCTTTTGATCTAAACCATAAGCAACCGCAGCAGCCGTAGGCTCATTAAGCAAACGCAACACCTTCAAATCAGCCAAAGTCGCCGCATCCTTAGTCGCCTGCCGTTGAGCATCATCAAAATAAGCTGGCACAGTAATCACCGCCCCAGTTAAATCCCCGCCCAAACTCTCCTCAGCACGTTGTTTCAACGCCTTTAAAATCTCCGCCGACACCTCAACCGGGCTAACATCCCCGACAACTGTACGAATCATCGGCATACCCTGACTATCATTTTCGACAAAATCATAAGGCAAACGACTACCAGTTTTTTTAACATCCTCAATCCCCCGCCCCAAAAGGCGTTTAACCGAAGCAATCGTATTCAACGGATCATCATTAGCCAACTTTTTAGCAGCATAACCCACTAACGGCGGCGCATCCTTAGAATAATGCACAATAGAAGGCAATAAATGATGTCCATCAGCATCAGGAAGAGTCTCAGCCAAACCACTGCGTACTGTAGCCACAAGAGAATTAGTTGTACCTAAATCAATACCGACAGCAAGACGATGTTGATGCGGAGCCGCAGATTGCCCCGGTTCGCTGATTTGCAAAAGTGCCATAACTAATAAAATCCCCACTTATAGAATATAAAAATAACCAACCATTATAGTATTCTTTTTATAAAATTAGTGCCTATCTTTGTAATTGCAATAAATAATGTACACATAAATATCCTAATTATTGTAAAATAATGCCACTAATAAATTTGCTGTTGGTGCAATTTTTGTAACTTCTCAATAACTGTAGGTAAAAATTTTATACTTAAGTGAGATTTTAGCTACGCTTACTTCGTTTGGAGTTCAAGCTTACCTTGAACGACTTTAACCAACGGTATTTACAAGAGTTTTGTTCAAGGTAACCTTGAACTCCAAATCTAAATAAACTGTCTGCTGAAATTCCGAGTCTGTTTGGTTTAAGGAAAACAAATAGAGACTTTATAGCACTACCCGTTTGTATAAAATACAGCGATTAAACCTGCCAGGTTTTAAAAACCTGGCAGGTTTGTACTGAACTAAATCGGGTAACGCTATAATAACTGATGTTACGCACTGGATTTCCAAAAGCTCTTAAAATCTTATATTGATGATCGGAGTGCAAGGTTACCTTGCACTCCAGTTCCAAAAGAAATTGTTCAAATTGTGAAGGTGCAGAGTATATTTGAGAAATGAACTGTATAGATTTATTTTCAGGTTGTGGCGGACTTAGTCTTGGATTTCAGAACGCTGGAATAGAAATATTAGCCTCGATTGATAATTGGGACAAAGCTGTAGAAGTTTATAAACAAAACTTCTCACATGAATGTTATTTACATGATATAACCGATGAAAACGGCACACTTAAAATTATAAATAAATACCAACCAGATATGATAATTGGAGGCCCTCCCTGCCAAGATTTTTCATCTGCTGGAAAAAGAGATATAATACAAGGGCGAGCTGATTTAACTTATAATTTTGCCAATATAGTTTGCGCTTATGAACCAAAATGGTTTTTAATGGAAAATGTTGAAAGGATTAAGAACAGCCACATCCTGAAGGAAATTGTTAAACAATTTGAACAATCAGGTTATGGGTTGACAGCTACAATATTAAATGCCTCATACTGCAATACACCACAAGCACGGAATAGATTTTTTCTAATCGGTTCACTAGATGCAAAACATAACGTCTTGACACCTATTTTCAGAAAAAACTTAAACAACCAAGCTATGACAGTTCGTGACTATCTTGGAAATACACTAGGTATTGAATATTATTATCGTCATCCTAGAAATTATAATCGTCGAGGCATATTTTCAATTGATGAGCCTAGCCCAACTATTCGGGGTGTAAATAGACCAATACCTTCAGGTTATAAAAAACATTCTGCTGATCCAAAAAATTTAGAACTATCTAGTGTACGCCCACTAACCACAATTGAAAGAAGCTATATTCAAACTTTTCCTAAAAATTTTAAATTTCAAGGAACTAAAACCAACACGAGCAAATGATAGGCAATGCAGTTCCAGTCAAATTAGCCGAATTTGTAGCAAAAGGGATTTTGGAATACATTTCAAGCAATCATGCTGAACAATTAGGGCAATTAGATATATTTGGTAATCAGGAAAAATTCATAATGCCTGATAAGGCGTTGCACTTGACGGCTTAAAGTGTTGTTTTAAAATATCATTTGATAAATAAATTGAAATTTTAATAAAACCTTAAAAATGTAACTCATAACAAAATTATTCATTGAGTAACAAGTTTCCAAAATCTGTCATGTTTACCCAAAAAAATCACAATTCTGACACCAACAAAACCATATCCTCTGGCAGCAAATCCCTTTAAATCCCATTTTAGCTGTATTCATACCAAACCCATTGTTATAAAAACACTTTTAAAAAAAAACTTGACATTCATAATCCAATAATTTAAGGTCGGTCAGGCATGGAATTTTTTCAGGCATTTTCATAAATACATACTCAGGGTTATGTAATTAATAGCTGTGGGTTGTTGAATTGTGGGAGTGTCATCTTTTTTTATCGTTCCCACGCTCCAGCGCACCCTCTTATACATAACTATTTAAATATTTGATTTAATTGAGGTATAAATTTTTATATTGTAATTTCGGTTTAGCTTCGCTTACTTAGCTTCGCTTACTTCGTTTCGTTGCGACGTAAGGAGAAATCTTAAGAAATCTTTACTGGCTTTTAGATTTCTCCTTACGTCAAAATGACAATACGTCGAAATGACAATTTAACTTATGTATAAGTGAGTGCGCTCCAGCGTGCGTGGCAACGAGAGTAAAATAACCTATAATAAATTACCTCTCTTATTTCTGGAAAATAGGAGAGGAATTCGGAGATATTAATATGAGTAAAATTCACCCAAACGACAATCGTGCAAATCAGCAAAATCCAAATAAAGGAACATCTGGCACAAATCGTCAGTACGATCAAGTACATGGAAATCGTGGCAAACAACTAAACCCAAACCAACAAGGTAGCAAAGGAGGTAAGAAATGAGTGATTTATACTCTGCACCTTCACAATTTTAACAATTTATTTTGGAACTGGAGTACAAGGTTACCTTGTACGACCCGTCGAAGTATGCGTTAGCTACGCTTACTTCGTTTCCCACGCTGGAGTGCACTCCTTTATACACAAGGGCAACCGATTGCCCCTACAGTAAATCATTGTTTGTAGGGGCAATCCCTTGTGCTTGCCGGGGCGTTTAAGAATTAAAGCAATAAAAATCAAATACTTTCAAACTGGTGTCTAACTGAGTGTGCTGGAGCGTGGGAACGAGAATAATTATTTAACATCTTGGAGTCCAAAGCTAAAGCTTTGGACTCCAAAATAATCCTTAACTTAATGGCATTGGAGCGTGGCAACTAGAGTGTGTAACATCCGTGATTAAAGGACATCTTTAATAACCCCACCACCTAAACACTCTTCGCCTTGATAGAATACAATAGATTGTCCAGGAGTTACTGCCCATTGCGGTTCAGCGAACTGGACTTCACAGTTGTCATTATCTAAAGTCGTAATAGTACATACTTGATCTGGTTGACGATAGCGAGTTTTTGCTCGGCATGAAAATGGTACTGATGGCGCAGTTCCAGATATCCAATGTAGTTCTTTTGCCTTTAAAGC
>JALWSU010000176.1 GCA_026993485.1 Thiotrichaceae bacterium
CTACACAAGGGCAACCACAAGGGATTGCCCCTACATCACTGTTTGTAGGGGCAATCCCTTGTGGTTGCCCTGCGCTGGAGCGTGGGAACGAGAGTGAAAATCAGACCTCCGAGGTTTTCAAAACCTCGGAGGTCTTTTTTAAAAAATTCACAGGAACCCCTTAAAAATGAGTGATGCCTTAATAGATATTATCAGTTCAGAGATTAAGATAAAAGATACTAATATAGATAAGTGTATTAATTTAACGCCATTATATTTTGATTTTTTTCATATCCAAGAGATTACTTTTGAGGAGGATGCGCCAAGACGAGAGGCTTTGGAGAATGTTTTAGGAAGTCTTAGGCTTAGTGATGTTAATTTTATCTATTTGATAATCGGGCGAAACGATGGAATCTATTTTTATTTTGGAGTAGCTAAAAACCAAAAATATTTGGAAATTGATATAGATGATATTGCTAATCAAATTTTAAAATCCAATCTTGAGGGTAATTTTAGAGGTAGTAAGGTTGTTCGGCTGAAAAAAAAGGATAAAGTCTCTTTAATCAAACAGATACAGAATTTTACCTATATCGCTGAGGTTAATGGTGTACCAAATCTTAATGAAGAGGCGGAGAAATTTCAAGGGATAGATAGGTTGGTTGATATAATGCTAAAAGATGAGTTTGCTTTGATGATTGTATCTTCTGCTATTTCGCTTGAGATGATTGAAAATATAGAAAAGGAACTGTTTAAAATTTATGATAAAATCTCGCCGTTTGTAAAAAAGACAATTCAAACAACCAGTTCCAAATCAAATACTAATAGTGAAGTTGATACTAAGTCTAGTTCTTCATCAAATTCACATAGTAAGTCTACATCTTTTAGTAAATCTAAAGTAAAGAGTGTTTCTACTTCTACTTCTACTTCGACTTCAAAATCCACTAATAGTGGCGGTTCATCTAGTAGCACTTCAAAAAGTTCAAATGAGCAGGAAAGTTCAAATAACCAAACCTCTAATACAGATTCTGAAACTGATAGCAGTAGTGATAGCAGTAGTGATACGCAATCAAAAAGCCATAGTTTAAATTATATAACAAGTGATTCTGAAAATCAGACAATAAATGTCGAATTTGCCAAAAAGGAACTTGAAGAATGGCTTAAATATATAGATGAAGTTTTGCTAAAAAGAATCAATTACGCTAAAGGTAAGGGAGCGTTTATTAGTGGAGTTTATCTATTTGCCAATACTAAAGGTAAAATTAAAAAACTTGGAAATAGTTTTATCTCGCTATTTAGCGGAGTTAATGAGAATAAATTGCCTTTAAAATATGATTATGTAGAAAGCCAAAAACATAAGGAGAGTATCTATAATTTTCAGCTTCCAAAATATAATCTGAATTTAAATGCTAATCAACAACAAAAAATGATACTGTTTTCTAAAATTAATGGTATTGAGTGGTTTTCTACTAGGGAGCTAAGTATTATTGCCTCTTTACCACAAAAACCTGTTGTTGGCTTGAGACTGAAAGAAGAAGTAGAATTTGAGTTAAATGTGCCGAAAACTAGCGGTATTAATTTAGGTAAACTGGTAAGAAGTGGGCAGCTTTTAGATATAGATGTCAATTTAAAACTTGAAGAATTAAACAAACATATATTTGTTACTGGAGTTACAGGTAGTGGTAAAACTACTACTTGCCACAAAATTTTATCTGAGTCAAAATTGCCATTTTTGGTGATTGAGCCTGCAAAGACAGAATATCGGATTTTAGCGCAACATGAAAATAATGAGATTTTATTTTTTACTCTGGGAAATGAAAATCTGGCACCATTTAGAATTAATCCGTTTGAGTTTAGAGAAGGTGAAAATATATCCTCAAGAGTAGATATGATAAAAGCTGCCCTTGAGAGTTCTTTTGATATGGAGGCTGCTATTCCGCAAATTATTGAAACCTCAATCTATAAAGCTTATGAAAACTATGGTTGGGATATTGGCTTGTCTAAAAATCTGAACTTTGCTAACCCTTTTGCAAAAGAGGTGAAATCATTTCCGCTGCTTGAGGATGTTATAAATGCAGTTGAGCAAGTAGTAACGGAGCAGAATTTTGATGAGAGGTTGCATAAGGATTACATAGCATCAATAAAAGCCAGACTTCAAAGTTTAATGGTTGGAACTAAGAGATTTATGCTTAATACTCCTAGAAGCTTTGATTTTAAAGAACTGTTGCAAAAAAAAGTGGTTATAGAACTTGAGGATATAAAAAATCCCAGTGAGAAATCGTTTATAATGGGATTATTGCTGATTAATCTGAATGAAGCTATAAAATCAGCATATAAACAGGATAAGAGTTTTAAACATATTACACTGATTGAAGAAGCGCACCGATTACTTTCCAGATTTGAGATAGGAGATAGTTTAAATAAGAAACGGGGTATTGAAGCTTTTACCGATATGCTGGCAGAAGTTAGAAAATATGGAGAAAGTTTGATAATTGTTGATCAAATTCCCAATCAACTAACTCCTGAAGTGCTTAAAAATACTAATACTAAGATAGTTCATAGGATTTTTGCGGCTGATGATAAAGAAGCGATAGGTAATACTATGGCACTTGAAAAGGAGCAAAAGGAGTTTTTATCAAAATTAGATGTTGGTAGAGCGATTGTTTTTAACCAAAATTTTTACAATTCAATTCAAGTGCAAATATCCCCTTTAAAAGATATTAGTACCGACGCAGAAATAGAGGAGCAGGTATTAAGAACAATTTGGTTAGAGTTTTATGGCAAATTAAAAGGCTTAGGGCTGTCATTAAGAGAGATAGAGATTTTAGTTAAATTAGAACTGTTATGGGATGGATTTGTAACTGAAGCGAATAAGAGAGAAGAAACAGTAGCTTATAAAAGCTATTTTGAGCAAATTCATCAAATTCTAAAAAATTTTACTGCCAAATTAGAGATTGTGAGTGAATTTTTAGAGAATAGGTTTTATTCAGCAGGAAAACGAGAGGAATTATTACCGGCTTTAGAATTGCTTCAACAAGGCGAGGCATTAGGATTAAAACTGAGAAATATTAGGAGATAATTATGGGATTTTGGAGTAGTTTGGGAAGTGCAATTTCATCTGCTTTTTCAGGTGCTGTTAAAATTGTCTCAACAGCTGTAAAAGCAGTGGGAAGCGTTGTTGTAGAGACAGCAAAGCAATTTTTAGAAGTAGGAGTTGAAAAACTCAAACAAGTAGTTAGCGTATTAGAATCCATAGCAAAAACATTAGGTATTATCAAACCAGAAGAGGATACAGAGGAACTGGGTGACAAGGCTATGAAAGCTGAGAAAAAACCAGAAGATTTTGATAGTATCAACGAATATATAGAATATCTAAGAAACGAGATAAAATCATCCAGAGAGGAACTGCAAAAACTGCCACTAGAGGATAGATTAGCAAGAAAAGCAGTTGGATGTGGGATTTTAGCAAAAGCAATTGAAGAGAAAAAATCTCTGGAAATACCAATAGAGTTTTGGAAAGAAGCTACAAAAGTAGGCTTAAATGCCAAAGAGATAGATGAATTTTTAACCAAGTTTAAAAACGCTGGTATAGCACCAAGAGAATTTGTAAGATATTTAAAAAGAGAACTGGATAACAAAGAAGAGTCAAAAATGGATAGTATTTTAATCCAAGCTTATAAAGAACTAGAACCTAATCTTAACGACAAAGAAATCCAAGAAAAGGTAGTAAGGCTGCAAAATAATGAATAAATTTATAATCTACTTAATAGATGATTTCATATCGGTTTATGGATTTGAAACCGAACCAATCCCATTAAAAAAAGAGGGAGAAGAGAAATTTAAATATAGCTCCGATTTTTGGGAATGGTTTCAAGAGAAGATAGACTATAATAATGAAGAATTAAGTTTTATAGTCGTTACCAACCGAGAAGACTTTGCGATTTCTAAGAAAATAAAACTCGCCGAAACAAACTATATTAAAGAGACTCCACAAGGTATACAACACTATAAAGATACAAAAATTAAGACATTTCCAGAGCTTGAAAAAATAAAGAAATCAGTGATATTGAAAACAGTAAAAGAGAAAACCTTTGCTGATTATTTTGTTAGTAAAACCTCTTGTTTGAAGTTTTAACCTCCGAGGTTTCCAAAACCTCGGAGGTTTTTAGTTGGTAGCTAAACCTCCGAGGTTTCCAAAACCTCGGAGGTTTTTAGTTAGTAGCTAAACCTCCGAGGTTTCCAAAACCTCGGAGGTTTTTAGTTAGTAGCTAAACCTCCGAGGTTTCCAAAACCTCCGAGGGGTAGCTAAACCTCCGAGGTTTCCAAAACCTCGGAGGTTTGTCTAAAGCTTCAAAAAATCAATTTCTGTTCAACAAAAGCCAGTGCATAAGCCAAACGGTTTTTTGTCAATTGCCACGCCAATAATACCCCAGCACTATCAGCAATCAAATCAGCCCATTCTCCATGCCTGACACCACCTAAGCTTTGCAAAATTTCTAAAACTCCACCCAGCAATATAAAGCCAACTAAATAAATCAAACGCTGTTTAGGCGCATGATAAAGTTGTGCAAACCAACCCATTAAGACAAAATAGGCTAACAAATGTCCGATTTTATCATTATACTCAACAGATGGCAGAGGCGGAGGCGATGACATCAAAGAAAGTCCAATAACTACTAAAATCAGACTCCAACCAACAAACAGCCATAATTTTTTAAAACGTAAAATCGGTAAAATATTTTCTAACATTTAATCTTTCTCCACTATCCAACGTCCAAAACGCCCTTGTTGCAAAGGTACATTTTCTAAAACTTTAAAACCAATTTGCTGCAACATCCAAGCAACATCTTCACGGCTATAACGATTATGTTCCGTAAAATGAGTGAATAAATTACTTAATTCTGCATGACTATTGGCAGTAGTAAAAATATCATCTGAAATTTGATTAGCTAGATAAAGTTCTAATGGCGCACGCACCCAATCTACAATTAAACTACGTCCACCCGATTTCAGGCAGCGATGAATTGATTTCAAAAATTCTATCGGTTGCTTCAATTCATGCAAAACAAAAATAGCAGTAATCGCATCAAGGCTATTATCAGCTATAGGCAGATCCGCCTCATGTAAATCATGCTCAATCAGCTCATAGTGGCTATTTTCAACTTCCAACATCCACGGCGCACATTCTACACCGATTAAATGAGCATCTGGATAACGATCCCGTAAGTTTTGCAATAATATGGCGGGACCACTACCAAAATCAGCGATTTGTGCAGGCTCGCCTAATACTGGGGCTATCCAAGATTCCCAAGTTTTCCAAAAACCCTCATCAAAGCGTTTAGCAGCCGTATCTTTCATCAATTGCCGAAAATTATCACCATCGCCGTGGTGTTCTGCCAAAGCTGTTAATGTATCTTGCATAATAAATCCTATTTTTATTCATATTAAAGCATAATTCGCTCATCTTTAGTAAATCCCAATAAAGGCATATCTAAATTACGACTCAATGCCATCACTTTAAACAGTTCCCCCATTTCATAAGGCATGATAAGTTTTTTAACTGCTTGTGTTTGCTGCAAATAATTTTTGCTATCATCAAAACCTGATAATAACTCAGTTAAGCCACAAGATAGCAAAAAATTACCCTGATTTGTATAACCAGAAACATGCAAACCCGCAGCATCGGCAGCCTCAGCAACAGCAGTAAAATTCACATGAGCGGTAATATCTTGCAATCCAATTAAAATCAAAGGGTTATCATGAGCATAATGTTGATAATGACACATTAATGTACCTTGATTGCGTTGAGGATGATAATATTCGCGGCTCGGAAATCCATAGTCAATTAATAAAACTAAACCTGCTGCGAGTATATCTGATAAGGATTGAATCCAAGCAGGCAAAGCTAAATTTAGTTCCGAAACATAAGCAACCTCAAGCTGCAAGGCTTCTACAGTTCTTAATAATAACTCATTAGAACTATTTATAGTTTCCCATACAAAGGGCGTATTATCATCATCACCTAAACTAACATAATATTCGGATACACCCTGCTCATCGAAGCGAAAACGATGCACAGGCATAGCATCTAAGACTTCATTCGCTAAAATCACACCCTGTAACGGCTCAATCGGCAAACTTTTTAACCACTGCACCCTAGCTAATAAATGCGGAACTTGTACTTGCAAAGTTTCTCGCTGCCGTTGCTGCAAATCGGCACTCAGTTCCAAAATTAAATACTGCATTGGTAACTGATTCAGAGACTCCAAAGCTTTTAAAATCTCAGCAGCCATAATTCCCGAACCCGCACCAAATTCTAAAATCACCCCCTCGCCAAAGCTAGCTAATACCTGCTCACATTGCTTAGCCAGACATTGAGAAAATAAAGGCGAAATTTCGGGAGCAGTGATAAAATCACCCTCAGCCCCAAATTTGCGAATATTAGAACTATAATAACCTAAATTTGGAGCATATAATGCTTGATTCATAAATTCCACAAAAGGAATACGCCCACCAGCTTGATTAATATTTTGCCGAATTAAGTCAATTAAACGCTGACTATGAGCGATAGCATCGGGATGAGGTGGCGGTAATGGTGAATTATCCATATAATTTCTAGAAATTAGATTGTTAAAATGAGAATGTTGATTATACC
>JALWSU010000177.1 GCA_026993485.1 Thiotrichaceae bacterium
GCCCCAGGCTGGTATATCTCGCCCTTTCAGGGCTAAAATCAAGTGGTTATCCAAAAACTTGATAGAACCTGGGGCGTTGCCCCAGGCTGGTATATCTCGCCCTTTCAGGGCTAAAATCAAATGGTTATCCAAAAACTTGATAGTCTAGTTAAAAACTTTGAGTCAGTTCCACCCAAGCCGCTAATTTTTCGCGTGCTGCGCCATTATTCAAAACCGCTTGTGCTTGCGCGATACCATTTACGAGATTATTAGTTAAATCAGCAGCATAAATTGCTGCTCCTGCATTTAATACCACAATGTCTCTGGCTGGACTGGCTTGATTATCTAGTACACTACGCACCATAGCAAGACTTTCCTCTATCGAATGTACTTGGATATTATCCAGACTGGCACGATTTAAACCAAATTCTTCAGGTGTGATGCTATAAGAACTGATAGAACCATTACGCAATTCCGCTACATTTGTGGGAGCCGCAATACTGATTTCATCTAAACCATCTTCTGAGTGAACTACTAACACATGTTCACTACCTAAACGCTTTAACACTTGTGCAATCGGTTCTACCCATGCTTTGCTGAAAACGCCAAGCAATTGAGTACTGGCATTCGCTGGATTTGTTAAGGGTCCCAATAAATTAAAAATAGTACGCACTCCCATTTCACGACGGGGCCCAATTGCATGTTTCATCGCACTATGATGCAACGGCGCAAACATAAAGCCAATTCCAATTTTATTAACACATTCAGATACTTGTTCAGGAGTTAGATTGATATTAACCCCTAATGCCTCTAAAACATCAGCACTGCCAGATTTACTCGAAACTGAGCGATTACCATGTTTAGCCACTTTTCCCCCAGCCGCTGCAACAACAATTGCACTGGTTGTAGAAATATTAAAGGTATTCATTCCATCGCCGCCCGTACCAACAATATCAACTAAGTGCTGATTTTCTACAAATACTGGTGTCACCAGTTCACGCATAATTTGGGCAGCAGCGGCAATTTCCTCAACGGTTTCTCCTTTCATGCGTAAACCAATTAAAAAACCTCCGATTTGCGCTGGAGTAGCTTCTCCAGTCATAATATGACGCATAATGGTGGACATTTCATCCATACTTAAATCACGATTTTCAGTAATGGCTTTTAATGCTGATTTTATATTCATTTGTATAGGCTCTTTATCAATAAAAAAGACGATATTTATTCTTGTCTGAGTCAGGATTTACAAGATTTTATAAGCAGAATTAAAACCAAATAAAAAGCAATAACTACAAGGATGTTATATAAGCAAGGATAAAAAAACTCAATTTTTCGTAGTTTTTGACTGTAACTACTAACTGATGTTACGCACTCCATTTCAGAAACTAGGGCAACCACAAGGGATTGCCCCTACAAATCAAGTAACGAAGTAAACCGCGATGTAGGGGCAATCGGTTGCCCCTTTTGAACTTCGCTTCACTCCAATATGTAAAATAATTCATGATTTAGTACTGAATCCCTGCTTTATATAACATCCATGTAGTTATTATTTTGGTTTTTATCCTGATAATTCTAAAATCCTGTAAATCCTGATTCAAACAATATAAAC
>JALWSU010000178.1 GCA_026993485.1 Thiotrichaceae bacterium
CAGGTTTTTAAAACCTGGCAGGTTTGAAGCCTAGAAAACCTGCCAGGTTTTTAAAACCTGGCAGGTTTGAAGCCTAGAAAACCTGCCAGGTTTTTAAAACCTGGCAGGTTTGGAGCGGCTTCAATACTTATTATCTAAAACAAACCAGCGTCGAATTAATTCCACTTGAAATTGATAGCCATCTGCAATCGGTTCTATTAATTCTCGCAATAATAATTTTTCGATTGTGGCTTCAAATTCATCATCATCAGAAAATTCGGCGCGTAAAGTCTTTTCACTAGCGTAACCATTTTCTGCTGCTAACAGTCGCAATATGCTTGCACCTTTTTTAGTGATTTGATTGTTCGCAATGTCGGCAAAAAAGAATCTTCCATGTTGTAATGCTCCTTCTATGGCTGCGTCTACGTCACTGACTTGGGCTAGGCGACGTTTATTAATGGGTTGTTTATTTTTTAGGGTGACAATTTCTGAGCAGATTAGTTGTACTAATGCTGGGTGGGAACGGGTGAGTGCTATTACTCGTTCACTGGCGGCGGTTTCGTAGCGAAGTGCAAATTCTTTGACTGGTTTTTCTATTAGTTGTAGTGCTTCTGGTTCTTGTAGGTAGCCGATTTTGAGTGTTTGTACGTTGATTAAATAGCTTGCCCATCGTTCAAATTCATTAATGGTGTGTGAACCTGAGAGTAGCATTTTTATGCGTGGGCGGTGTTGAATGATATGTCGAAACATGCCTAGTACTGAAACTTCATCGAGTCGCCCTTTATTGAAGACGTGTTCTAAGGCACTGAATTCGTCTAATATTAGTAGTAAGGTTTGCTTGGGTTTGAGCTGTTGCTCGATTTCATCTAGCCATTCGTCAAAGCTGGTGAAAGGGTCGTCGGTTAATTTTTCTCGTGTTAAGGCTGGAAATTGTTGATGCCGATGGCGTTTGGCTGAGGTGAGCATGGCTCGACTCATGTTGTATAAGAAGCCTACGTAGTCTTTGGCTAAAGATGTGGGACCTTGTAAATCGATAAAAAGTGGGGTAATGGTGCTGGGTAGTAATCTTCCTAAGTTGTTGAGTAAAGAAGTTTTTCCAGTGCGGCGTTGTCCATATAATAGTAGTGGTGGACAACGGCTATCGAGTAGAAGTCGTTCAATGCGTTCACTAATGTCGCTGCGCCCGACAAAGATTTCTTGGTGTTCGGTGAGGGGAATGCCTATGATGTAGGGATTGCAAATTTCTTGACGAGTTTCGACTGCTTCGGTTAGTGTGGAAACATAGTCGGCAATGATTTGTTGCCATTTTGCGGGAATTGGGCGAAAGCGTTGGGCATAGGTTTCATCAGATCGGGTTAGTTCTCGTAATAAGCCATCAAGGCGTTCTTCGATTGCATTTAATGCTAGGCGTTGATTATAAGGGCTTTCTTGTGCTAATGCGGCTTTGACATCACGGCTAATGCGACTTAGGCTACGCAGTAAGGCGGCTATGGAACTATTTAGTTCTCCTGCGGCTAAATGGGTGTGTGCGAAGCTGATGGCGTGGACATCGGTATATTTTTCTAGTTGTCTGGCATCTAGTTCGATTTGGGCTTCTTTGGCAGCCCAGCTTTGTGAGGTACTGCTGAGGTGTTCTATGGCGGCTTTGCCTTCAGCAGGATTACGTTCGGCAACCATGACTAGGTAAGTTTCTAAACCGAATAGAGGTATATATTGGTGTTCATCCCAAAATGCGCTATGTTGGTGTAGTAGGCTATCCGATTTGCTATGATTACTTGGTTTTTCATCTTTGCGAAAAACTAACAGATTCCATGCAGCTTCAACAGGATAAAATAATAATGGCCGCCAGTAAATAAAGCCTAATCCGCTTAATAGTATTGCGATGGTGAGGGGTAATAGAAAGCTGATATTATAGCGTCCTACCATTAGTACAAAAATAATATAAGTGCCTGCACTTCCAAAAATTCCTGCGAGAATGCCTGCCCAGGGGTTGGCTATGCGTTTGGCTAATACATAGGGTAGTCCTAGTAATAGCATGTAAAGCATGGCATTTTCAATGCCGCCATGTATGCCAATTAAGATGGGTTTTAAAATACCGAAGCTATTAACTTGGTTGGAGAGAAAGGTGAATAATGCTAGTAGGGAACTGGCAAAGATTCCGAATAAGAAGCCTTGTCCCCAACGCGAAGTTAGTAGCCCCCAAATTAGTGCTAAAGACAGCCCAAATACAGAAACAATTAAGCCATCATAAGCTAAAACGTATAATGTGCCTGATTGTAACCAAGCGGCACTAGTGGCTAAAACACTCATTACGCCAGCAATTAAAACTACTGCTATTCCACTGATTAGGACTGCAATCATGATGCTGCCCATTTGCCGATATTGTGGCTGATGATTGTATGCGGTTTTGGTGGTTCCACTCATGATGCTGGCACCACAACTGGCTGTAAATATGCCTAATAGGATTATTATAAGTGCTCTTGGATCGCTATTTTGCAGTAGGGTGATTGGTAAATCTGGGACACTGAGTAAAACCGCAATGACAATGTTTTCTGCCATGTTGAATACTAGTATGTCATCAAGTGGATAGCCGTTAGCAAAGGCAATTGGTAAGCTTAATAAAAAGCCGCCAATAGTGCCAATAAAGACACCAAAGGCAACTGAGATAATCAAACTCCCCAATATGCCTCCAATTAAACTAAATAATAGTGCATAACTCGCAATTAATATCAAGACATTGCTGGGAATGTGAAATAGATATAAACATAAAGTGAGAATAGTACTAACCCAAATTGCAGCTAATCCATGTCCGAATAACAATAATTTCCATAAGCGGGGTGTTTGCCAATGTTTTTTTTTTAAATCTGCAAGGGCAAAGTCTGGCGACAAATTGGGATCAATGCCAGCTATATAATGCCGCCAAGCTGAAGGTTTAAATAGTAACCAATTCAAAAGGATAAAATTAGCTAAAATTGAATACTTTGGTAATTTCTTGGGAGAATTCCAAGGAAAAATTTTTGTTCTCATGTATTTATTGTTTCAGTAAATAGCGATAGGGTTTGATACGTCGTAAACCTTCAGCTTGCCATCTGTTATCTGTTTGAGCTTCATCCAGTGCTATTAGGCGAGAATGGCAAAGTATTTGTAGTAAAGCTGGCCAACATCCACTTTGTTTTAGTATCCATGAAATATCTTCGCTTGCAAACGGTTTAGGTGAACTAGTTATTAGTTCCAATGCTTCATTTTTAGTCAAAGGTCCCAAAGTTAGGACATGACCAAAAATATTGAAAAATGGAGAGGGTTTATTATCATCAACTAGCATATTTTCTGGCGACTGATGAGCAGTGAATAAAAAACCTAGCTTACCGCCAGCATGATTACTACCTAAAGAGCGTAAACCCCACCAAAATTGTTCATCAAGATCAGGGGACATTAAACCTGCACCAATTTCATCTAATAATATCAGCGTTGGCACTTCTAAATATTGATCAATGACTTCCATAAAACTAACTAAATCAGTCGGTGATGGTACGGGCAAATCAAGCTCAATTAAAATATGTCGCAATAAGCTTTCTTGATAACACATACGCGGGTCTTGAAAATCGACAAAAACCCACTGATAAGCTGGGGGCAACCAATCATTACGTTGTCCCGGGCGCAAATTTTCAGCAGGTGTGTCAATAATGCGACGTAAATAATGTAATAATGAAGTTTTGCCACTACGTTTTGGGCCGACGATAGCAATATGTTGTAAAGGCATATATTTCCAAACATCAAAAATGCGTTTTATGATATATTCATGTCCAAAAAACTGGCGCGGTTCAGTGATAGGTGGGCCAACGACAAAAGGGCTGCTTTGCCAAGTTGTCATAACATTAGGTAAATCTAATGACATGTCATCCTTTTCCTTATCAAATCCAGCTTTTAATAATAATTCATCACGTTCGTCAGGGGTTAATTTTAGGTGATTAGCGCAGCGTAATACCTCGTCACGCTCTAGTGGTAAACAGATAGGGTCTGTCAACCATTCGACTAATAAATCACGACGCACCTTTATTTTTTTAGCCAGTTCCGCATTATTCATATTGTTACGGTTCATATAAAACTTAAGTAGCTCTGCGAATGAGGGCAATGAGGGCATGGATGGAAAAATAACTTCTTTAAAATAGATCAAATTATTGTTGTTGTTTAAACATTATAAAAACTATGTATTTTTAAGATTCATTGTTTTATAATAAAAAAAGTAAGACTTTCACTGTCATGATAGGAGTTAAACAATGTTAAAACCACCTTTATTATTATTGTCCATAATTACTTTGGTTAGCATCGCGCAAGCAGCTGATATGGTTGTGATTCACTCTAATGCTAGCGAGTTATACCCTTTAGGAAAAATTATTAATACTCAGACAGTTATTAATCTCCCAACCGATAGTAAAATCACAGTTGTTTTTGACAGTGGTAAGGTGAAAACCGTGAATGGTCCTTTTCAAGGACGTTTGCAAGATACAAACAATGGATTAAAAAATCTTCCAATCGCATTCGCTCAAAATAATGAGTTGGAGGATCACAGGTTAATCACAACATTGGCTCAATTCTTGACAGAGAGAAAAACTATCCGCGCACTTTCTACAGTGCAAGCCGATAAATTATGGTTGGTTGATGTTAGTACACCAACTAGACGCTTTTATTGTGTTGCCCCAGCTGCGCCAGTGATTTTATGGCGACCAGAAGAACAAAGCCAAACTGCTAGTACTTTGTTAATTAGGCATAAATCTGATGGACAAGAAGTGCGCCTTGAGTGGCCAGCCCATCAAACGACATTGGCATGGCCTAGCCGTTTTCCACTAATTTATGGTGATACTTATATTGTCGAAGTAAAAGCCAATCGTTACTCTATCATGAAAAATTTGGTATTGTACCAATTACCTGCAAGTTTACCTACTAATTCACATAAAGTTGTTTGGATGGTAGGTAGGGGCTGTCTGTTGCAAGCTAATATATTATTGACAAATTTGCGTTGATAATAAAGGGGAAAATGAGAAAGTGGAAACTCAAGTGGAAATTGAAAAAATTGAAAACGTCTTGGCAAAAGCTGATGAGTTATACACTGAAGCTGAAATCTCAAATGCGCTTGATGATATAGCAGAAGGTATTAGCCAACGTTTACAAAACAAATATCCCGTATGTCTCAGTGTAATGCTTGGAGGATTAATTCCCACTGGGCAACTTTTACCCCGCCTGAATTTTCCCTTAGAACTTGATTATATTCATGCTAGTCGATATGGAGGCGAGACATCTGGGAGTGATTTGCATTGGATTAAATATCCCAATATCAGTTTAGAAAATCGTAGCGTATTAGTTATTGATGATATTTTAGATGAAGGCTTAACTTTACAAGCTATTATTAAATATTGTCAACAAGCTGGTGCAAAAGAAGTTTTTACCGCAGTGTTAATTGAAAAAATACTTGATAAGCAACGTCCTGGTATCCAACACGCTGATTTTACTGGATTAACTGTACCTAATCGGTATGTATTTGGTTATGGTATGGATTATCAAGGACAATTACGTTATGTAGCTGGGATTTATGCGGTGCATGGATTATGAGCGATTTCGCAATTATTGGTGGCACTGGATTAACTCAACTTGAGGGCTTAGAAATTACTCATCGGCAAATTTTAAAAACGCCTTATGGTGAAACTTCTAGCCCAATTCTTCATGGAAATTATTACGGAAAATCTGTGATTTTTCTACCACGACATGGCGCACGCCATACAATACCACCTCATAAAATCAATTACCGTGCAAATATTTGGAGTCTAAAAGAATTAGGTGTAAAAAACGTGATTGCCATTGCTGCTGTAGGTGGCATTAATCCCCTAATGCAGCCCAAGCATTTAGTAATTCCTGATCAACTGATTGATTATACATCTGGGCGCGAACATACCTTTTTTGCAGAAGACTTAAAAAAAGTTACTCATATAGATTTTACTAATCCCTATTGTGAGAATTTACGTATTCAATTATTGAATGCTGCTAGCCAAGTAAATGATTTAAATACCAAAATACATAATCATGGGGTGTACGCTGCGACACAAGGTCCTCGTTTGGAAACTGCGGCAGAAATTAATCGTTTAGAAAGAGATGGTTGTGACATTGTTGGCATGACAGGAATGCCAGAAGCGGCTTTGGCACGAGAATTAGAACTTTGCTACGCCTGCTGTGCCATCGTTGTTAATCCTGCTGCTGGACGTGGTTCAGGGCCGATTACGATGGCAGAGATTGAAACTAATTTAAAAGACGGGATTGTATCGGTCCGTAAACTGTTGGTGGGAGTGATTTGATTAGAGTTGGAGTGTAAGCATTGGCTTCAATGCCATTGAGTTAAGCCATCAAATCAGACCTCCGAGGTTTTGAAAACCTCGGAGGTCTTTCAAATTCCAACGACAAAAAACCTGCCATCAAATCAGACCTCCGAGGTTTTGAAAACCTCGGAGGTCTTTCAAATTCCAACGACAAAAAACCTGCCAGCAAATCAGACCTCCGAGGTTTTGAAAACCTCGGAGGTCTTTCAAATTCCAACGACAAAAAACCTGCCAGCAAA
>JALWSU010000179.1 GCA_026993485.1 Thiotrichaceae bacterium
AAGCCGAAAAAACCATAGCACAACATATAAGCATTGCCCTTAGCAATAACAACCAAAACGCAATTCGAGTAGTTATTCGAGAAATAATTAAATTGTCGGTTTAACGCCTAACCCGTGCAAGGTAACCTTGCACTCCAAGCAATGATAATTATCGGAAGGAATGCAAGGTTACCTTGCATGGATTATGCGTTAAACTCGGCTTCGAGCATTTATTCGATAAATAATTAAATTGTCGGTTTAAATATTATGAAAAAAAACTCCTTTTACAGGGAATTAAAAGCTCCTTAGCTTTACCTTTAATCCAATCTGCATGGCAAAATGGCTGGACTATAGCAATAATTCGAGAAAATGCAAATGATGAACATTTACAGTTTGTTCGCTCAAATTTAGGTTCTCACTTATATATAAATCATGAGAGAACATTAAAAAATTGGCTATTAAAAGAAAATATTCAGCTAAATAATAATCCCTATTCATGGCAAGAAGACGAGTGTGCCGTTATCCTCTTTACTTCTGGTTCTACTGGTATGCCCAAAGGGGTATGTCATTCATTTGGTAATCTAATCCGTTCAGCAAAACTTTTTGTTGAACATTTTGAAATTAACAATAATGACCACTTGTTTTGTTTGGCTCCGCTCCATGCTATGTCAGGTTTGCGTAGTTTAGTTCTTCCGCTAGTTTCATCGGCACAGGTTTCTATGTGTCATGATAATAATACTTCATTTCTTTCTATTATCAAACAGATAACGCAAATTCAACCGACAAAAATAGTCTGCGGGCCAGTATTTATCAAACAACTTGCCGCTTATGGAAAACGTCTTGTTGAACAGCTTCAAGGGGTAGAAGCTTTGTTTTGTACTGGTGCCGATTTAGATGAAATAGATCGTGCAAGCGTAAAACGCATTTTTAAAATTCCAGTTGTAAATTATTACGGTTTAACGGAAACATCTGGTATCGTATTGGCTGAAACTATCAATAAGCAAAATTCTTCGCATTGTTTGCCTCCACCCTGCAAAGGTGTCCAAATCTCATTAACACCCATTGATAACTCAAATCAAGTATTTCAACTTGGCATTAGAAGCCCAAATATTTTTTTAGGTTATTTAGGTGAGCCACTCTTCCGCAAAACCTCATTTGATACTGGTGATCTCATTCAAAAAACCTCGGATGGGCTATTTAGATTAGTGGGACGATCTTCTGGGGCTGTAAAAGCTCCAAATACTGAGTGGATATTTCCAAATTTATTGGAAGCTTGGTTGAAAAGTCACTCGAATATCATAAATGATGCCGTTGTTAAAGGATGCAAGGTTTCAGGAGGCTATGGAATAGAAATATGGATAGATTGTCTGAAACAATTTGATTTGTCCCAAATGGATAAGTCTATTATTCAAAAATTTGGCTTTGAATATAAACCTATTAAGTGGCATAATACCATCATTAAACGAAATCCGCTTGGAAAAGTAGATCAAATCATTGAATACTAAAACACTATGACGAATTATACAAGTGCGCTTTATCAGAATATCAAAATTCGTGCTCATCAAAAAAAATGCTTTGCCGATTTTGATGATGAA
>JALWSU010000180.1 GCA_026993485.1 Thiotrichaceae bacterium
CACTAAGACCTCCGAGGTTTCCAAAACCTCGGAGGTCTGGGCGACAACACTAAGACCTCCGAGGTTTCCAAAACCTCGGAGGTCTGGGCGACAACACTAAGACCTCCGAGGTCTGGGCAACCAAACTAATAAAAGCAAATCATGCAAAAAACCGTTCCTCTTAAATATGGTGAATATTATCACATCTATAATCGGGGTAATAACCGAGAAAATATCTTCTTTGAAGAAAGAAACTATGAACATTTTTTAAAACTCTATGTTAAATATATCCTGCCAGTGGCAGACACCTATGCGTATTGTTTATTGAAAAATCACTTTCATTTTTTGTTACGGATCAAAACTGAGGAAGAACAGGAAATTTTAAAAACATCATTAGCACCTTTCAAGCCATTAAACCCAACACAACAATTTGCTAACTGGTTCAACAGTTATACAAAAGCTATTAATAAAGCCTATCAACGAGTTGGTAGTTTGTTTCAAAATCGCTTTGGGCGTATTCAAGTTGATTCTGATAATTATTTCATTCAACTTGTTACTTATATTCATCGCAACCCAGAAAAGCATGGGTTTGTTGATGATTTCCGTACTTATCCTTATTCTTCTTATCAGGCTATCAGTCATCAAAAAAACACTCATCTAAAATCTGAAAAAGTACTTGATTGGTTTGGTAACTTAGAAAATTTTAATCATTACCATCAAAGTTTAGATAACAATATACAAATTAGTCATTTGATTGGTGATGATTTATTATAGATAAGACCACCGAGGTTTCCAAAACCTCGGAGGTCAGGGCGACAACACTAAGACCACCGAGGTTTCCAAAACCTCGGAGGTCTGGATAACAACACTAAAAGGACAAAAATATGACGGCATTACAAGGTTTAAAGCAGCCAGATTCCAAAACTGTAAACCTAAAAACCTTAACCCCAATCCACACCGGCGGAATCGGGCAATATGGAGAGCAGCTCCATCCATCAGGACTTTTAGGCAGTATTCGCTCATTTTCTTGTTTATTAGCAGCAGCAATAGGCAACCAAAAATTTGAAACCGAAGTCTGGGGAACTACCACACAAGAAAATCATAAAAATGTACATGCCAAAAAAGTAGCTTTAAGTTGGGATGTTACCCAGTTAAAAACAAAACCTTTACCAGAAAATGTTTTGCGTGAACAGCCAAGTTTGCAAGATGCTACTCATAAACATAAAGGCTGGTTTTTTAATGTAGCTCAAGAGGGTGATTTGACACTAACTTTAACTCAACGTGGTATTAGCAAGGCCGACTGGCACTGGCAATTGTTATTATTAGCCTTGCGTATCCAAATTCTCCATGCTAGTTTTGGAGCAAAAGATCAATTTGGTTTGGGTGTAATTACAACTGACAATTTAGACAAATTACCTGTTGAAAAATTAAGCCCATCTATAGTAAAAGATGCAATGACAAATAAACCTAATTTGCGAAATGCCTTTTTTGCGGAAATACGTTTTTCTACTCCTGCACCTAATTTATTCCATGAATGTTTAGAAGCTGGATTACATTGGCGAGCGCATTTGCGGAACAGTTTTCGTAAATCAGGTGATAGGGATTTACGCCATTATTTATTTGGGGCTTTAGGTGAATATGGCAGTGCAATCAACGTATCAGCCGTTTATCCTCTGAATGATAAAGAATCCGCTTTGAGAGTTTGGGGAGTATTGCCACATACCACAACAAACGGCATTTCGCGTAAAGTTGACTTAAATCGTGATAAGATACTGAATCGCATCAAGAAAGCATTAGAAAATGGTCCTCAAATGCCTTGTAGCCCAGAACGTATTGATTGGGAAGTTTGCCCAAAAAATAACATTGCCAATTGGATTAATCAACTTGCTAATCTATAATCCAAACGTAAAGTAATAAAAACTAGGATTGCACAACAATGACTTGTTTTGACTTATTAGCTGATAAAGCATTCAAATTTACGCCAACAGAACGTGGTTGGTTATTAGCCGCTTCACGCGCTCGTAAGGATGTGAAAAAGCAACAAGACTTAACTGATGCCAGAATAGCTTTTGTGAAAAAGCATGGCATACAAAAACTTGACAGAAATAAACAAGGTGAATCTAAACATTTGCCTTGTCAAGTAATTCCACGTGATTTAGACACTGCCCGTCGTAGTAAAGATGAGGTATTAGAATCATTCCCTAGCTATAGTGCGAGATTATTATTGGAATTTAAATTAATAACTCCCTTATTAACCAAAGACGATGATCCGTTTTATCTATTTGATAATCCAGTGCGTAAAGATCATATTTTTGGGACACCTTATATAGCAGCAGCCAGCCTTAAAGGATTATCGCTAGACGCTTATCAACGTGCTTTTCCGTCTAAAAGTGGAGTTGAATTATATAAAGAGGAACAGAAAAAATTACTTGAACGTCGTCATGAATATCGTTTACAAGACAAATCTGCGATTCGATTATTTGGACTAGAAAGCGATGGTGAAGAAAATGATAATGATCCTAGCTGTGTAGGTAGATTACATTTTTCGCCAATTTGGTTTAAAGAAATCCAATTTTTGGTAATGAACAAGAAAAAGCCAGAGACTGCAACAGGTGATATTCCAATTCAATTTGAAGCCATTGCTCCGAATCAAAAAGGCGTATTAGAAGTTGTCTACTTTAATCCAAATAGTAATGAACAAACAGTTCGTGATGATTTAGCGCGATGGTTAGCAGCAGTAGCAGAATGGTGGCCAGTCTTAGGTTTAGGAGCAAAACGCCTAGCTGGATATGGGGCAATTCAAATTGAAAGAGTGACTTTACAAGCTGTCGATTGGTCAGGAATGAAACTGGATGAAAAACCAAAAACGCAGTTAAATAATAATCAAGCCGCAGAAAAATCACAACCACCATCTTATTATGAAGAATACCTAATTGATGGACAACCAATTAGTCCAAAGGACTTTGAAGCCAAGCTTAAGGCTGAACTGGATAAAAAGGATGCGGAAATTAAGGAATTAGATCAAAAATGGCGCAAGGCACAGGGCAATGCTAAGAGAAAAGCAGCAAAAAATTTGAAAAAAGCACAAAATCAACGTAAAGGTGTAGAACAAGAACAACGCGGTAGATACACAAAAGTGATTGAATATTTTGAAAAATATGGTAAAACGGCAAACGCCACTGAAGAAACAGATGCAGCAGTGGAGGAGGTAAAAACCTTACCAATTTATGAACTTACTAAGGAAGGTAAAGATAGCTGGATACACATGGCGCGTTGGATAGCAGGAGAACAAATATGACAAATTCGTTAATGGATGACAAATCCCGCGATTTAATTTTAGCGGCGGAAATTACTGGATTGTTGCATGATTTGGGGAAATTGCGGAGGGAATTTGCAGAAGAAGGCTTAAAAGGTGGTAAAAATTTAAGTAATGCTGTAAAACCATTGGGTATTAGTGCAGCACATGGTGCAATTTTAGAAACAGATGGACGCGCATATCCGCCCGCAGAAAGTGATGCTTGGTTAGAGCAAATTAAAAACCATGATGGCTGGAAAAAAATTTTAGAACTGCCTACAGATTGGATTCAGCCTAATACTGTACAAGCTTATGGTTTAGGAGATGCCCTACGTCAACATCATGCTACAGGTAAATTTCCAGAATCAGAATTAACACTTTTAGGTGATATTTATACAGTAGGAGCAGATTGGCGAGATTCTGCCCTAGATAAGGGTTCAGGTGGTACTAAATCAGGCAAGCAAAAACTGCAAACAGCTTTTATTGCTGATAGTTTTGGCAATGAAGAAAAAAAATATGTGCCTGCTTCTTTAGAAACACTTTGGCAACAAGCACAAGAAGTTATTAATAATACATTATTAAATACAAAGGCTTGCGATCAAGTAGTTAAAACACGTCAACAATTTTTAGACCAAATAGAGTTAATTTTTTGGGAAGCGTTAGGAGAAACGCGCCGCCCGACTAATGATGTCACCTTATGGCATCATTGTTTTGCCGCTGCCAGTTTATTTAAAGCAGCTCTAGCAGAATGTGTATTAAGGCAACAATTAGACTATTTGCAAGATAAGGATGGTTTACTTGATTTTTCAAAACTCTGGCATATTCGTTTTCGCTTACTTGGAATTCGCTGGGATTGGGCAGGATTAACACAAGGTGCATTAAAGCCAGTAGTTTTTACTGCTTTAACCACACAACGTGATGAAGCAATTGAAAATTTACGCCAATTGTTAGAAATAGATAATCCAATTGGTAATATTGTTTATGAGGATGATGATGGCATAATTTTGGCAGTACCGGGATTTTATGAAGGTTTCGGAAAAGAACAAGCCTCTGAAGATTTATTCAGTCAAAAAATTATTAAGCCATTAGAATCAAAGATTTTAAATGCACTCATTCCCTTGGGCGTAGGTGCAGCCGTGAGATTAGCTTGGACAAAACCGCGTTTATATCTTACTGATTATGCGGAAGTTATACCAACCAACTCACAAGGAGAGCGTGAACGAATTTTACAAGTGGGAGAAAGAGAACTACAAGGATTATGGAAACAAGCGACAATTGGGCAAGTACAAATATGCCCCCAATGTGGTTTACGCCCTAGTAAAACGCGGGAATTAAGTCTCAATGAAAGTATTTTAGATAAACAACAATTATGTGATTATTGTGAAGATTTGTTAATTGAATCTACTGAACGTCAACACCAAACAATAAACCATTTTTATTGGACACCAAAGACTTTTAATCTTCAGAAGATTCGTAAAAAACGAAATCAGAAAAACCCTGATAATCCCCGTGTTGCATTATTATCAGTGCGAATTGATGCAGAAGAAATTGCCAATGGTATGGCTTTGCTAACGCAAATTGCAAGGCCAGCAAATAACTTAGAGACTTTATTTAAAGGTGAACGCATAAATTGGAAAAATTTTTGTAAGGATTTGCTAGCAACTGAAAATAATCAATTTGGGCAAAATTTTTTAACGTTTTTGGAGAAAAATGGCAAAAGAACAGAACAAAAGACGCTTCTTACAACTTCTTCAACAGCGACTAAGAAAGAACAGAAAGCGGTAAAGAAGGTATTTATAGAATTTTTAACAAGCCCTCATTTTAGATCGCCTATTGGGATGGGAGAATTTTTAGAAGAAATCATTGAGTGTTTGAAAACCAAACAACATCTTGAAGCAAGAAAAGAAATTGCCCAGACTTATTTAGGCGATCAGTACTGGCTTGGGAAACAAGACGGACGCATTGACAAAGGAGACACAAGCACTAACGCATTAGAATTAATAGAAGAATTTTTCTTGCGTGAATGCGTACCACCTAGCTTATCCCGCCATACTGGAGATAAACTCGCCATATTTGGAATGCGTAAACACGCTTCACCTGGACGATTAGCTAGAATTTGGGACGATTTATATCAACTCTGGCAAGAAATTTTAGAGGAAATCGGCACAAATATTACAGAACGTTATGCCATTCCTTTATCTTTAGATGCACAAGGCTTTCGTGTAATTGTTGCCGCTGAAGATGCACGAGAGGCTTTAATCTATATTAATGAAAAAATTAAAGAACGCTTGGGCAAAGTCAGGGCAGGCTTTAATCCTCATGTATCCGCTATCGTTTTTAAAGACAAGTTTCCATTATATGTCGCCTTTGATGCAATTCGGCGCATGGAAAAACGCATTACTGAATTACCAGCGCAAAACTGGAAACTGCTTAAAAAGGAAAGCTTAAACAGTAACTTCTTACGCCTAACATGGGAAATACCTAGTGGCAAACAAATCACTTGGACAATGAATCTGAATACAGGCGATCCGCAACAAGAAGATTTATGGTATCCCCATGTTATTTGTACATCTAGGGATAAAGGCCCTGGACGGATTGTGCATGTCAAAAATTTAAAAGAGGGTGAAAGGATTGAATTAAGACCCGCTACCTTTGATTTTGCCGTTTTAGAAGGCACTGCAAGACGCTATCAATTGGCTTATCATAACAAAACAGGTTGCCGTGATCACTTTATTTTAGGCAAATCTAGTCGCCCACCTTATTTGTTGGAACAAATGTCTGAAATCATGGACTTAGTTCCAGAAACTCTAGAGGATTGGGATGCTACCCGTAGAAAAGGTATTTATGGACAAGTAGTTGAATGTTATGAAAAATGGGTGCGTGATGTGCCAGAGGAATTACAAGAACAAGGACGACAGGCTTGGCATACGCATGTTAATGCTATTTTGTTGCGCTACTTGCACAAAGACGTTCAATACAAACGAGACGAAATTTTGGGAATGTTAGACGATGGACGCTTTTTTGATGCCTTTGAATGGGCGGATTTTGTGGAAAAATCGGCTTTTTCCAAAAGCCAACAAAGTTTGAAACTATGAAGAAGACAAGACCTCTGAGGTTTTGGAAACCTCAGAGGTCTAATCTACAAATTAAGTACTGAACCATGATTTTTTTGAGATATTCTTGGAAAAAAAAAGGGAAACCACAAGGGATTGCCCCTACACCCCTACAATACATCATTCTGTAG
>JALWSU010000181.1 GCA_026993485.1 Thiotrichaceae bacterium
TAATTCTTCTTTAGTTTTTTCTTGTCCATTTGCACCTGGCACTTCTTCAACCCAACCAACCCATCTTTTTTAATAATTGCGGTAAATTCTGCTTTCATAATTACAAATCACCTAATAGTTTTACACATAGAGCAATAAGATTAAACGAGAGTATCACATTAATTGTCTGAACTGTGATTTCTTTGATTAATTGATTAACTGTGATTAAAAAACCATCAAAATCAGGGCAATCATATAAATCAAATAAATCACAGTTCAGACAAGAAACTATTTGACGGTAAAGTTCTAAAATATCTGTTGCTGCCTCTTTGAGACTAATAATTAATTCTTCTTTAGTTTTTTCTTGTCCATTTGCACCTGGCACTTCTTCAACCCAACCAACCCATCTTTTTTAATAATTGCGGTAAATTCTGCTTTCATAATTACAAATCACCTAATAGTTTTACACACAGAGCAATAAGATTAAACGAGAGTATCACATTAATTGTCTGAACTGTGATTAATTTGATTAATGGATTAACTCTGATTAAAAAACCAAAACCATCAAAATCAGGGTAATCACATAAATCAAACAAATCACAGTTCAGACAAGAAATTATTAATCATTCCATCCAGTTTTCATAACTCTTTGATAATTATTTTTGTTATATCACTAAAATTTTGAGGATGCTTGTTTCAGAAAATTATAAGAGCTGGTTCGCAATCACTTCAGAAAACAACAATTCCGATTGCTAAATTATTTTTTTATTCGTTGTTTTCCATTCGTTGTACTACTCTATCCTTAAATCAATCGCAATTCGTTATCAAACGCCCGCTTGTAAACTAAATAAATACTCATCATCGCACCTAACGCAGTTGCGGCTGAAATCATTAACATTACAACTATCTGATATTTTGCTGCTTCTATAGGATTAGCACCCGCTATTAATTGCCCTGTCATCATCCCCGGAATTGAGACTAATCCAACTGCACTCATACTATTAATTATCGGCATCAAGCCAGCAGTTAGCGCAACACGGATACTAGGTAGTGAAACTTCCCAAGCAGTTCCGCCAAAGGCGAGAGCTTGATTCACTTCAGCCGCGCGTTTTTTCATGTCATCAAAAAAACGCTCTAAAGTCAGCGCAATTCCATTCATAGAATTTCCTAATACCATACCACCAATCGTCAAAATATAACGAGGATCATACCAAGGTTTTACTTGTATAATCAATGCAGTAACTGAAAATGTTACAATTATAGTAGTAATAAAAATAGCAATGAAAGTATTAAAATAAATATTCGCAGGTTTATGAGTAACGCGCTGGAGTGCGATTTGTGCTGTCATTAGCATCATAAACAAAAAAATAGCTAATACTATCCAAGGATTTTCCGTTTCAAATAGCCACGCAAGAATCAAGCCTAAGCCAATTAATTGTAAATAAGTACGCAATGTAGCCATGGCAATTGTGCGTATCATACCCAATGACATAGCAATAGAAACCGCACCTGCTACGAGCATAAAACTGGTAGCGAAACCGAGTTCTAACCAACCGATATTAATAGCATTCATGGTTT
>JALWSU010000182.1 GCA_026993485.1 Thiotrichaceae bacterium
CCCCTACAAACAGTGATGTAGGGGCAATCCCTTGTGGTTGCCCTCCCTTGTGGTTGCCCGGTGAGGCGTTTTCTGATTAAACGCCATTAAATCAATTAGTTAAAAATTTATGTATAAAGGAGAGCGCGGGAGCGTGGGAACGAGAGTGCGTAACGAGAGTGCGTAATATCAGTTGTTTAATATTTGAGGTAAATATGATGAAATTATTAATTTTAACAATTTTTTTATGTGGACTACTTTCTCCTTTTTCTGCGGCAAATGCTGATCCTCGTGAATATAATCACGGTGCGGTAGTAAAGTCATTTATGGATGACTATGGGGAAATTAAGTACTATGTCACTTGGTCAAGTTCTTATGGTACAGCTTGGGAACATGATATTTATCGGGAAGTTATTCATTTTGAATGGGGTGAATTGCAAATTGATGATGGTCCCAAGCGTTTTATTGGCAATGGTTCAGATGAAGCACAAGAACCTGTAAGTGCTGCCATTAATGAAGGTGGTGGAAATATTGTTTTAACCGCCTTTGAAGATGGATCAGGTGCATCTGTGGATGTGCGCGGACAGCTACATAATATCGATGGTACAGTAATAAAGTCCAATTGGATTATTGCTGGCGATGATAATGAATCGCAACATTCAGCTGCTGTTAGTCAGATTGGGGATTTTTTTCTTGTGGCTTATGCTGATGAAACACCAGTTAATGGTGTTAATGGTACTATCATTAAAGTTAAGGTATTAAATGATCAAAATGGTTCGGAAGTCGATACCTTACAATTAACACCAAACGGTGAAGATCATTGGTGGCCTGTTACTATTGATAATCGCTATAATCATGCTTTTGTTGGTTGGGGTGATGGTTATGAGTTTTATGGTTCAGTATTGAGTACTGATGGTAATTCAGTTAGTTATACTCAACCACAATCCTATTTTTACAATATTACGCAATATCATTATCAAGTTATCTGGCTTGATGAACTTGATCGGTTTTTGGTAATTGTAGAACGTCCCCGTCCGAATAAAACTTGGGGTAATAGTCTTGTAGCTTTGATTGATACGCAAGGTGATATGACTGTTAATCAAGTAATTACAGGTTGGCCGATTATAAGAGAAGCCCAGCCAGCGGCGAAGTGGGATGATTTAGAACAAGCTTATAAAGTCGTCTATCCTACACGTAAAAGAGATGTGGCGGTTTTAAAAGTCAGTAGCAATTCAATAACCAAAGTTACCAGAATCAGGGGGAAGAATAATTCTGTATTGAAGAATATTACTTGGCCATCGACTGGGATTGCGGCACTTTTCGTTGCAGATAATGATGGACAAGATGAGTGGTGGGGTGAAAATGTGGTGCTGTTTGTGACTAATCAAGATAGTTCTAATGATGTGCTACATTTGCCTGTTCATATCGAGGCAGGGTTTTAGGAAAAAAATCTCCGAGGTTTTTAAAATCTCGGAGGTTTAGTTACGCTGATTTCGTTTAGTTCTTTAGAAACCTCCGAGGTTTTGAAAACCTCGGAGGTTTAGTTACGCTGATTTCGTTTAGTTCTTTAGAAA
>JALWSU010000183.1 GCA_026993485.1 Thiotrichaceae bacterium
TAGGAGAAACCGATCAACCCGTTATCTATTTTGGCATTCATAAGCACATGCACCAGCCTTATTATAATGCTACAGATACGAATTACTGGGACGGAGAAAAAGAGAATATATTTGGTCAACGAAAAGGACCTTATACGCACTTTATACCAGCCGCAGTGCGCCAATATATTAACGGCGGCCTAGCTCATGCAGGATTATCAACCAGTTGGTCAGGTACACTAATTGATCAACTAAATCGTTGCGATCAAAGTGGAAGATGCAATGGCGTGTTTCATAATTGGAATCATGAACTCCGGGAACTTGCCCAAGCAAAAACTCATTTTGGCAATCCTCGCGTTGATTTCACCGCCTTTGGCTATTGTCATCCACTAATGGCATTAATTCCAGATCGTGATATTATTGGACAAATTAAATGGCATCGTCAGATTATTCGTGAAACCTTTCAAGTAGAAGCCAGCGATATTCTATTTCCACCAGAAACCGCTTTTAGTCCACAAATGATTCCAGCACTAAAACAAGCTGGAGTAAATATCGTGATTTACGATTCCATTCACCATTTTCGTGCATGTAAAGACTATCCTTACGCTGGCGCAGGTGAGGGCATGTTACCACCAAATAGAGCCGATCAAGAAAACCCTGCTGTAAATGACTGGTTACAATTAGAAGGAATTTGGGCAGCTAGTAAAATTTCGCCACAATTATTAAAACCTTGTATGCTTTATTATATAGATAATCAAGGCAAAAGGCATGAAATAATCGGAGTACCAGCAGAACGTTATCTTGGAAATGAAGATGCGCGTGGCGGTTATGGCGCATTGCAATATGAAAAGGTAATGGGACAAATTTATGCTCGAATTGCACCAAACTATGATCCCAAGCATCCACCCTTTTTTCTCTTACATTCTGATGGAGATAATCATGGCGGCGGAGCTGAAAGTTACTATACTTGCAATACTGGTAATTTAGTCAAAATGTGCCAAACAGATCGCCGTTTTCAATTAATAACAATTAAGGATTACTTACAACGTTTTCCAGTTGATCCACATAATCAGGTGCATTTGGAACCGGGTTCATGGGCGGGAGCAGATAATGGCGATCCGCAATTTACGAAATGGTTTTCATGGCTAGACAAAGACTATTCTCCCGATCTCAATAGTTGGGCGGTTTTAACCGCGTTTCAGAATGTGGTACATTCCCTAGAAGATGCGGAGCAAGAACCAAAATTGGTTAAAGCAATGCAACAATTACTTTATATAGCCGAAACCAGTTGTTATTGGTATTGGACTGGACAAGAAATATGGGATGCACAAGTAACTAATGCCACAAATAAGGCAATGGACATAGCAAAGAACACTCTAAAGCAATTATCCAACCAAGACCAAACTGGACCAACTATTTTCACACCTTGGGTGCGTCCAGCTAATCCCGGCGGCAAAGATTGGGGAACCGGAGGATTAATTGATGCTGCAAAAGAAGCCACTTTCCGTACCTTTGTTTATGATATCTCAGGCATTAAAAGCGTAATACTGCATTATCAAGAAGTAAATGGAGGATCAAAGAAACAAATTGAAATGACAAACATTGGAGCCTATCCATCACGCACCAATCCTGCAATCATTGCGACACAATATCAAACTGTTTTACCCGCAGCTACAGGTAATATTCGATATTTTGTTGAAGCTATTGATAATAGGGGGAATATATCTTATAGCCATGTGGGAAGGATTGCGATTTGAGGGATTTTAGTTCTCAGACCTCCGAGGTTTTCAAAACCTCGGAGGTCTTTCAAATTCCACTGATTGTTTTTTATTCGTTGTCTGAGATTCGTTGTACTCCATCCTTGAACTTAATGGCAGTGAAGCGGGAGCTTGGGAACGAGTATGGGAACCAGAAACAGGCAAATTTCCTCGTTGTTCTAGTTTGTTCTCGTTTCCAAGCCTCAAAGGGCAACCACAAGGGATTGCCCCTACAAACAATGATAATCGGTTGCCCTTGTGTATAAGAGAGTGAGCTGGAGCTTGGGAACGACTAAATAACGAGTAAATATAAAATTGGAGGGTTCCCATGCGCCCGACAGGAACCCCAAAAAAAAATCTTACATCACCGGCGGAATTTTTGAAACTAAAATATGTTCTAACAAATGTTGAACCGAGGAATGCATGACATCTAGTAATGGTGCTGGCCAAATACCAAATAATAGCACTGCTATAGCTAAAGCTACTAGAATAAAAGTTTCACGCCCATTTATATCTTTTAAGCTTGCTACGCCATCATTTGCAACGGCACCATAAATTACTCGTTTTATCATCCATAATGTGTAGGCCGCTCCAAGTATTAAAATGGTGGCGGCTGTAAAGGCTATCCAGAAATTGGCTTTAAATGAGGAAATAATAACTAAAAATTCTCCTACAAATCCAGAGGTTCCGGGTAATCCCGAATTTGCCATAGCAAAGAATACTGCAAACATTGCAAATAGTGGCATAGTGTTGGCGACTCCGCCATAAGTTGCGATTTCGCGGCTATGTAGGCGGTCATATAATACTCCTACACAGAGGAATAGTGCGCCGGAGATAAATCCATGCGAAATCATTTGCATCATTCCGCCTTCCATTGCCATTGCTGCTCCATCTAGTGAGTTGGTATTTTTGTAGATGATGAAGCCTATGAAGAAGCCTAATGTTGCAAATCCCATATGTGAAATTGAGGAATATGCAATTAACTTTTTCATATCTTGCTGCACCAGTGCGACAAAACTAATATAAACAATAGCAATTAAGGATAGCCCTATGACTAGCCAATCGAATGCAGCACTAGCATCTGGTGTAATTGGTAAACTAAAGCGTAAGAAACCATAGCCTCCCATTTTCAACATGATAGCAGCTAAAATTACTGAACCACCTGTGGGTGCTTCAACGTGAGCATCAGGTAACCATGTGTGAACTGGCCACATTGGGACTTTTACGGCAAATGCGATTAAAAAGGCGATAAATATCCATTTCTGAGCTTCTAATGTTAGCGGTAATTGGTGAAAATCCAGAATCGCAAAACTATGTGCTTGTGAATATAGATATAATAGGGAGATTAGCATTAATACCGAGCCTAAAAAGGTATAGAGGAAGAACTTAATACTAGCATAAATACGCCGAGGGCCTCCCCAAACACCAATTATAATAAACATGGGTATTAGCATAGCTTCCCAAAAGACGTAAAAAAGTATTGCGTCTAAAGCGGAAAAAACTCCTATCATTAAGCCTTCCATAATTAGAAAGGCTGCCATATATTGAGCTGGTTTAGATTTAATTACTTCCCAGCCAGCTAATATCACTAACACCATTGTGAAAGTAGTCAATATAATCAATGGCATAGAAAAACCATCTATTCCTAACTGGTAATTAATACCAAGAGATGGTATCCAAGCCAAGGTTTCAGTGAACTGCATTTCATAGGTGTTGACATTAAAATTAAAAAATAGGGGTAGTGAAAATAAAAAAGTTATTAATGATACTGCTAGGGCGATTGGACGCGCTGCTGATGATTCTACAAATAGTACCCAAATACCACCCAAAATTGGTAACCAAATAAGTACACTTAGTAAAGATATATCTGTCATGTTAGTTATCTGTTCTTTGTTGTGAGTTAATACGCGACGCTGGAGCATTTTCTCGTTCCCACGCTGGAGCGTCACAGCCATTAAGTTAAGCCTTTCAGACCTCCGAGGTTTTCAAAACCTCGGAGGTCTAAACCTACGAGGTTTTAGAAACCTCGTAGGTTTTTCTTAACTTAACAGCACGCTGGAGCGTAGGAACGAGAGTGTACGAGGGTATAGGAATTCTTCTTTAGTTTTCTAGCGTATATAAACAAACCATCCGAGTAAAACTACTAACCCAATAATCATACTAAAGGCGTAGTGATACAGAAAACCAGTTTGAACATTACGGATCACACTAGAAAACCAATCCACTATTTTAGCTGAGCCATTAACCAAACCATCTATTAATGTAACATCTCCTGCTTGCCAAAGTCCTGAACCTATACGGCGTGCTCCTCCCGCAAAGAACCAGTCATTAAATCTATCAAATCCGTATTTATCCAGCAGGATTTTGTGAATCAAGGCAAAACGTGTTGCTATCATTCCTGGAATATCTGGACGCTTGATATAAAGGAACCATGCAGTACCTACACCAGCTAAGGCTAACCAAAACGGTAATTGCATTAAACCATGTCCAATAAAATTCAAAACGCCATGATAATGTTCTGGATGAAAAGCTTGATGTGCTTCATCAACAAAAATGGCTCCCTCGAAATAATGACCAAATACTAAGGGTTCTAAGGTAAACATACCAATAAAAATTGAAGGAATTGCTAAGGCAATCAGTGGCCCAGTCACTACCCAAGGCGATTCATGCAAATGCTCACGGGTATGTTCATCCATACGTTCTTTACCATGAAAGGTTAAAAACAACATACGGAATGTGTATAAAGCTGTAATGAATACCCCAAGCAAGACAGCATAATAAGCAAACCATGCTCCTGCACGTTCGGCTTCATAAGCATGATGTGCGGCTTCAATAATCGCATCTTTGGAGAAAAACCCAGAGAAAAACGGAAAACCACATAATGCTATTGAACCAATTACGGCTGTCCAATAAGTAATCGGTAGATATTTTTTCAAACCACCCATTTTTCGCATATCTTGCTCATGGTGCATAGCAATGATGACAGAACCTGCTCCTAAGAATAATAGGGCTTTAAAGAAAGCATGAGTCATCAAGTGAAAAATCCCAACACTATAAGCAGATACACCTAAAGCAACTGTCATATAACCTAATTGTGACAGCGTAGAATAGGCAATCACCCGTTTAATATCATTTTGTACTAAGCCCAAAATTCCCATAAACAATGCTGTAATGCCACCAATAACCATTACAAAACTTAAAGCAGTGGTACTTAACTCAAACAAGGGAGACATCCGCGCCACCATAAAAATACCTGCTGTCACCATTGTAGCTGCATGAATTAAGGCAGAAATAGGGGTAGGACCTTCCATTGAGTCTGGCAGCCAAACATGTAAAGGGAACTGTGCCGATTTACCCATTGCACCAATAAATAGCAAGATACAAATAACAGTAATAAAAGACCATTCGGAACCAGAAACAATACTAATGGTTTGTTGATATTGGCCAGTTTTTGCCAGTTCAAAGACTTCAGTATAGCTCAAGGTATTAAATGCCATTAATACGGCTGCAATACCTAAGACGAAACCAAAATCGCCGACACGATTAACCAGAAAGGCTTTTAAATTAGCGTAAATAGCGGATTCTCGGGTAAACCAAAAACCAATTAATAAATAAGAAACTAATCCAACTGCTTCCCAGCCAAAAAATAACTGCACAAAGTTATTAGACATCACCAACATTAGCATTGAGAAGGTGAATAAGGAAATATAACTAAAAAAACGTTGATAACCCGGATCATCCTGCATATAGCCGATGGTATAAAAATGCACCATCCAAGACACAAAAGTAACCACAAGCATCATTAGCACGGTTAGCGAATCAATCATAAAACCGATTTCTAATCTAACATTACCCGCCACTAACCATGTGTACACTGTCTCATTAAATGACGCATGTCCTGCTATAATTATCTGATAAAACAAATATAAAGAGAGAAAAAAAGAAATTCCGACTGCGCCAATCGTGACTGAATGTGCTACAGTCCGATTGACTTTAAACAATCCTGCGATAATAGCCCCAATAAGAGGAGCTAATACAATGACAAGAGCGACATTTTGCATATCATTTTATTCCTAAAAACTGAATAACTTAAACTAGCAATTGATTTTATCTCGTTCCCACGCTGGAGCGTCACAGCCATTAAGTTAAGCCTTAAAATCAGACCTCCGAGGTTTTCAAAACCTCGGAGGTCTTTTGTAGTAGGTTTGTCTTAACTTAATGGCATTGACGCTCTAGCGTGGGAACGAGAGTAAATTATCCTTTCATACTGTCAATATCACCAACATTAATGGTATTTTTATTACGGAAGAGTACCACCAAAATAGCCAAGCCAATGGCTGATTCTGCTGCTGCCACTGTCAGTATAAAAAACACAAATATTTGTCCGGCTATGTCAGCATTAAAATGAGAAAAAGCAATAAAATTTATATTGACTGATAATAACATCAGTTCAACACACATAAGCAGAACAAGAAGATTTTTGCGGTTCAAAAAAATACCGGTAACACTTAGGGTAAATAAGACCGCTCCTAAAATAAGAAATTCATGTAATTCAGGCATTCGAGTTATTCCTTTTTAGTCTTTTGATTCTGCTGGCATTTTGACAATCCGAATCCGATCTTCACGCCGCACTTTAACTTGTTCTTCAGGCTTTTGATATTTAGCGCGTGTGTGTGGACGCATTGTTAAAGCAATCGCTGCAATCATAGCAACTAACAAAATTGCGGCG
>JALWSU010000184.1 GCA_026993485.1 Thiotrichaceae bacterium
TTTTTCAAGAATCCAATTTCTGAGGGCAAACGTTTCAATTTATTATAACGAAGATTTAAGGCGGTTAAATTAGTCAAATTTCCAATTTGTTGCGGTAATTTCCTCAATCCAGTTTTTTCAAGATATAAATTAGTTAGATTTGGTAGTTTTAAAATTGCTGTTGGGATTTTTGTAAGTGGATTATTACTACAATCTAATAATTTGAGCTGATTTAATTTAGAGAATTCTGGCGGAAAAGTTGATAAATTATTATAACGAATAACCAAAAATGTTAGTTTACTCAAATTACCAAATTCTGGGGGCAATGCCGATAAATTATTATAACGAATATCCAACTTAGAAAGATTATTCAATTTTCCAATTTCTGAAGGTAAAGAGGATAGTTGATTTTCTTCAAGGTTTAAAAATTTTAATTGGCTCAAATTTCCTATTTCTGGAGGCAAGTATTTCAATTTATTCTGACTCAGTACAATACCAGTGAGCTGAGTTAAGTCGCCAATTTCAGGCGGTAAAGCTGTCAATTGATTGCTCCGAGTATATAGCCTTTTTAGATTGGTTAAAAAACCAATTTCTGGGGGTAAAGATGTCAACTTATTATCACTTAGATTCAGCCACATCAGCTTCTTCAAATGACCAATTTGTGGTGGCAAAACACTGATTCTATTTTTATAGATATTAATATCTATTAGTTCGGTTAATGTGCCAATTTCTGGAGGCAAAGATGTCAATTCATTCAAGCCAATAGATAATTCCTTCAATTGATTCAAGTGAGATATTTCTGGAGGCAAAGTGGATAATTGATTATCGCGGAGATTGAGCTTTGTTAATCGGCTCAATTTAAAAATCTCAGGCGGAAAATTTGTTAATTGATTATAACGTAAATCTAATTTTTTGAGTTTCTTTAACTGGGCTATCTCTGGGGGCAAAGACATTAAATACCGTTCAGAAAGATCAAGCGAGCTATCCCCATATTGATGAGCATTTTCAATTAATTTACGTAAATCATCATCTATCATTGCTTCTTTGAACCATTTGACTTAAAAGAAACAAGAGGGCAACCATATAAAGATTGCCCCTATAATTCTATTTACCAGCAATTTCTTCTAATTTAGTCGCTCTGATTATTTGTCCATCCAAAGCAGCCTCTTTAGCAGTTTTACCATAAGCAACACTCATCAAAGTACTATAATACACCGATGGTATATTGAAATTAGTACCGTATTTCTTGTTAATTTGTGCTTGATAAACTTCAGTATTCATCTGACAAACTGGACAAGGAGTCACAATCATATCAGCACCACCATCATAAGCCGCTTCCAAAATGTCCTTTACCAAAGCTTGGCTTTTTTCTGGCTCCGAGAACATTAATGCACCACCACAGCATGAGACTTTTTTCTCATAATTCTCTACTGGCTCGGCTCCCATAGCTTCAATCATTTTGTCCAAATATACTGGATTTTCAAAGGATTCGCCATTAATACCAAACGGGCGGTTGGTTTGACAACCAACATAACCCGCAATTTTGATACCTTCTAAAGGTTTTTTAACATGGTTTTTCATTTCTTCAAAGCCAATGTCTTCAACCAAGACTTCAACCATGTGGCGCACTTTTTTCTCACCTTTAAGATTTAAACCTCCTTCTTTTAAGGCTTGATTCGTTTCTGCCATTAATTGACTATCTTCATTAAAGCGATCATTCGCTTCACGAGTCGCCAACCAACAAGCCGCACAAGTCGCTACTAAATCTTGCCCCGGATGATTTTGTTCCGAAAGAGCAATATTGCGAGCTGATAAAGTTAAACGTGGCAATTCACCACCACCACCATAACCGATAGAAGCTGAACAACAGTTCCAATCAGGAATTTCATTAAGCTTAATTCCCAGTTCTTCACAAATAGTTTGTGTTGAACGCAACTGGTTAATAGAAGAGGCGCCCTTTTGTGAAGAACAACCAGGATAGAAGGAATATTCTTTCGTAGCCATAAATGTACTTACTCCTTAGACTTTTGGATATTGATCAGCTTTCGCATCTTCGATTTCACGGGCTTTTTTCAGAATAGCCTGAAGCCCTTTTTTATCTTTACAGCCATGCCCGCCGAATATTTCAAATGGATTCATACGTTTAGCTTTATACATGCCAAGCCCAATGTCTTTCATTTTTAAAGCAGTTTTGATTCCTTCACCAAAACCATTCATAAAATAAAGGCTTAAACCTAATTTCAGCTCATTTACCCGACCTTTTTTAGACAAGTTATCCCAAAATAATTGGGCAAACTTCTTAGTGGGTTGATTCTTTGGAGCTAGACCTAATTTATGGGCATAGTGCGCTAAACCGTGCATAATATGGGTAATTGGCAATTCACGCGGACAACGTACAATACAATTGTAGCAGCTTGTACACATCCACATGGATGAAGAACTCAAAACTTCTTCACGTTTTCCTGCGCGAATCATCATAAATAATTCTTGTGGCGGATGTTCCCAATGAGGACCTAATGGACAGGAACCTGAACATACACCGCATTGCATACACATGCGTACCCATTCGCCTTCCTCCACATTAGCCTCAACTTCCCGCAGAAAACTATTGCGATATTTAATCGTATTACTACTCATTGATGATACCTCAAATTGATTGCTGTCAGAGGGCAACCGGATTGCCCCTACAGGATGGATTTGACGGTTTGTAGGGGCAATCCCTTGTGGTTGCCCTTTATCTTTATTTTTAGAATTTCAACGGACTCATACCAATTTTTTCAATGGTTGCAGCCATATTATTGATGATTTCAGGAACTCTTTGAATATCAGATATAGCGATTTCATGAGTTTCTACCCGTTCAGTTTCTAATTGTAATTGCGTCAGGGTATCATCAACTTTTGACATGCGAGTGTGAGCCATTTCACTGCCCTTAACAAAATGACATTGATAATCTTCCCCTTTTTGGCAGCCCATCAAAATAATGCCATCATAACCATTATTCAAGGCATCAGTTACCCAACTCATGCTCACAGAACCCAGACAACGAACTGGCGCAATACGAACATAAGCACTATATTCAATTCTATTCATTCCCGCCATATCTAGTGCTGGATAAGCATCATTTTCACATGCTAATACCAAGATGCGTGGTTTTTCATCAAATTCATCTGGTATGTCAACTGCTTTAATAGCCTGTCCAATCGTATCCACTGAATAGTTTTCAAAGGAAATAACACGCACTGGACAAGCACCCATACAGGTACCACAACGACGACAACGTGCCTCATTAAAGACTGGATAGCCGTCTTCATCCTCATTAATTGCGCCAAAGGGACATTCGACTGTACAACGCTTACATTGCGTACAGCCTTCTTTGCGAAATCTCGGAAAACTTAAATCACCAGCACGTGGATGAGCAGCGCGTCCAAGTGCCGCATTTTCTAATGCCTGAATCGCTTTCAACGCTGCACCAGTAGCATCTTCGCTAGCCTGTTTCATGTCCATTGGACGGCGTACCGGACCGGCTGCATAAATACCAGTGCGACGAGTTTCATAAGGGAAACAAATAAAATGAGAGTCCGTAAATCCAGAAACTAATTGCGGTAAATCAGGACCTTGACGATAGTCCAAATTCAAAACCGATTCTGCTGGGACAATTGGTATTGTCTTGCTGTTCTCCTCACTTTCATCCTCTTCTTCTTCAACAATAATAGCATCAATATTGACCCCAGATTTAGGCTCCATACCCGTTGCTAATACAACTAAATCAGCCTCAGATTCGACCTCCTCATCAAGAATTAAGTCCTTAAACTTAACCTTTAAATTTCCACCATTAGGTGTAACTTCACTTACAATACCTTTAGTAAAAGTAACCCCTTTTTGTTGGCCACTACGATAAATATCTTCGCCTCCAGCCCCTGGAGTACGCAGTTCACTGTACACAACCATAGTATCTATATCAGGATTAGTATCTTTAAAATACATAGCCTGTTTGATACTAGTCATACAACAATGCCCAGAGCAATAGTTTAAATGTCCCTCTTTCTCGCTACGTTGTCCAGCACATTGAACAAAAATAACACTTTCTACCTCTTTGCCATCAGAAGGCCGTTTAATCGCACCACCATTCGCTGCTTTCGCCAAAGCTTCTAAACCTAATTGATCCACTACATCAGGTGATTTGCCATAAGAAAATTCTGGCAATTTATTTGCGTCATAAAGCTTAAAACCACTGGCTTGAATAATAGAGCCAAAGTTCTCAGTCTTAGTAGAACCACTTTCTTGGCTAATATCTACACTAAATCTTCCAGGCGCACCACTGGTTTTTGTTACAGTTGAATTCAAATGTACGGTGATATTATCGTTTTCTTCAACTTGCTTAATTAAAGCATCAATACCAGTATCTTGCGGATCAATATAAGGTGCCTTAGTCGGAATACGTTTATACAATTGCCGCGCTATACCACCTAAATTCCCAGTTTGTTCAACAATTGTTGCTTTATAACCAGCCTTTGCAATTTCAACCGCTGCTGTTAAACCAGTAAAACCGCCACCAACTATAAGTACATGATCAACCCTTCCTTGCTCTCCGCTAGGGCTAGGAGGATTCATGAATTTAACTTCAGCGCAAGCCATACGAATATAATCATCCGCCATTTCTTGCGTAGTTTCTTCCGCTTCCTCAGTATCAGGGCGTACCCAAATCACACCTTCACGCAAATTAGCTCGAGACATTGCCACATTATCAAAACGAAACGCATCAGTTTTCGCCCGTCTGGAACAGGCAGCAATCATAATATGATCCACTTCACCCGCATCAATGTCAGCTTGAATCATCTTCACGCCGTCACTATTACATAGAAAATCATGATCTTTTGCAAAAGCAAATTTGCCCTCGCGGGTAGCGGTTTTTTTTAGTTGAGCAATATCGAGACGATCACCGATGCCACAGCCTTTACAAATATATGCCCCTAATTTTTTCTTCTCAGCCATTATTTTTATCCCTCCGCAGCGGCAATTTGATTAACAACTTGAATAGCCCGCAATGCACTAGCAGTCGCACTTTGCACCGCACGGTTGACATCTAACGCATCACTAGCGCAACCTGCTGCAAACATGCCCCCATTCTCAGACGTATTTTCAATAAAACCGTTTTCATTGACAGTGAGATTAACCGACATCTTTTTGAAATCTACACTTGGTTGCATCCCAACCGCCAATACAACTAAATCGTATGGAGTACTGTAACGATTATAACCTTCAGTATCAACGCCATTTAAAATAGGATTACCAGTAGCTTTGTCTAGCGTAATATTTGCCACTTTGGACTTAATGAATGTTACAGTTGGATCTTTCTTCGCTTTTGTGTACATATCCTCAAAGCGATCAATAGCCCGAATATCAATATAATAAATTGTTGACTTGCCCTCATCACCATATTGTTCACGTACATAAGTACTTTGTTTCAGCGACGCTGTACAACAAATACGAGAACAATGTTTCAAATAATTACGATCACGCGAACCAGCACATTGAATAAAAGCGATATTTTTAGCTTCTTTATTATCAGAAGGGCGTAAAATTTTACCGCCAGTTGGTCCCATTTTATCCATCATGCGTTCAAATTCGACACTGGTGATAACATTTGGAATCCGATCATAAGCATAAGGTTGAATCTTATTCGCATCAAAAGGTTTCCAACCAGTAGCCCAAATGATTGCGCCCACATTCAGCGTCACTTCTTGAGCTTGCATATCCAAATCAATGGCATCATATTTACAAGCCGCTTTAGCTTTCTCAGCCTCATCAGTACCAATGATATTTGGATCAATAACATAACGTTGAGGATAAGCCATAAAAAACGGTAAATAAGCCCCTTTACGTTTTTTCAAGCCATAATTATATTCATCATCAAATTCGCTCTCAACCGCATCACTGCAAGCTCCACAAGCCGTACAGTTTTCATTAACATAACGTGGAGATACCTTAAGAGTCACGCTATAATTACCCTTTTCTCCAGTGACGTTTGACACCTCTGTCATAGTCATAACGCGCAAATTCGGATTAGCCTTAGTACGACGCAAATTAATTTCCATGCCACAAGTTGGGTGACATAATTTCGGAAAATACTTATATAATTGAGAAACCCGCCCACCAAGAGACGGATTCTTTTCAATCAAAATCACGTCTTTGCCACACTCAGCGGCCTCTAACGCGGCGGTCATCCCGCTAATTCCCCCACCCACGACTAAAATAGTCTGGTTGGTTGCAACGACATCAGTCATGCGATTCCTCCACAAATGCTAAGGTACAAAAGGAGTAGATTATAATAATCTAATATAGAATATTAATCTAGCAAATAAAATATAACATTTTGTTTAATATAAATTTTATTTTAATATAAAAATTTCAGACATAAAATTCGACACTTCAAAAATTATTTTATTTACTGATGTTATGCACTCTCGTTCCCAC
>JALWSU010000185.1 GCA_026993485.1 Thiotrichaceae bacterium
CCCTTGTGGTTGCCCTTGTGTAGGGGCAATCCCTTGTGGTTGCCCTTGTGTAGGGGCAATCCCTTGTGGTTGCCCTTGTGTAGGGGCAATCCCTTGTGGTTGCCCAGTTTCAGGATTAAACGCAATTAAATCAATTATTTAAACACTTATGTATAAGAGAGTGCGCTCCAGCGTGGGAACGAGAGTTAAAGCTTTGGACTCCAAAATTTATAATCTTTTTAATTCGTTACAAGCATGATGCAGAGAAGCTGGGGCATCGGAGTCCTTGAGGACAGATTTGTTCAGCTAGTGTATGATGTCTTCACATAAAATAACGACTTGTTGCTTATGGCTAATCGTCATAAATCCATCCCCGTGTTATCAATTCCGCAATGGATAATCCACTTTCATCTTGTTCAGTTACAGTTTGGGTACGCACTAAACCATTATCGGTACGGCTAAACCAATAACCAGCGTGACTTGCTAAATAGTTAATTAATTTTGGATGATGAGAAATCAATAAAGCTTGTGCGTGGTTATTTTGGCACTGTTCATATAGGTTATCAAGCCAAGGTTGAATTTCTGGTAAGGCTAAAAAGTTTTCTGGTTCATCAATACATAAACTATAATCTTCATCAGGTGTACAATAAATTAAAGTATATAATGCAATTAAAACCCGTTGCCCATCAGATAATTCATGCCATTTATAAATAATAGGTTTTTTACTTACTGATTTATTTAAAAATTCCACTGCTAGAATTTTAGCTTCTCCAGCTTGAATAATTTTAAAAGCATTAAAACCTGCTAAAATATCTCGCAATTCAATGGTTAAATTAAAAACTTTGCCTTGATATTCTTGAGATAAATAGCGAAACCAAGCCACATAATTTGACATTTCCCAATTTGGCTTGAGTTCTTCCTGACGACTTTCTGAATTCATAGTTGTTGGATTAATATGAACAATAAAAAATCGCATCATCCGTTTTTTAAACCAAGTTAATTTTTGGTTATTTCGCCTCTCTTGTAAAGCTGAAATACCTGAGCGAGACCAATCTGAAAGAAATTTTGGACCTTTGGTGTAATCATCATCATAAAGTTGTGCGGTTCCTGTTTTAAATTCAAACAACGGATTATTATTAAATAATAAACTTTCTTGTTGCATTCTAGCTAGGGAACCTTGGTGTTCAATAGTCAATGAATATTTATAAATACCATCATTTCCTGCAATTTCTAATTCAAAATTTTGAAATAATGAATCTTGCCATTTTGTCAAATCCGCTGGTTTAAAAAGCTCGATAACGGTTTTTCCATCAATAATAAATTGTTGAAGTTTAAGTAAAGCCAGAAATAATGTCGTTTTTCCAGTGCCATTAGTTCCAAGCAATAAACTCATTGTCGTATCAATTTTTAAGTCAAAATTAACCAAACATTTGAAATTATTGATGTAAATTCGTTTTAGCATATTTATGTTTTCCTAGAAAGTCGCAATTTGACTCGTTTCCATGCTGGAGCGTAAAATTGGAGTCCAAAGCTTTAGCTTTGGGCGATACCAGCCAAAGCTAAAGC
>JALWSU010000186.1 GCA_026993485.1 Thiotrichaceae bacterium
CCACCAGTATTGCTAACGGAATTTACATTACCTAAGTTTTCAGCAGCTGTAGCAGCAAAAACAGAAGGAGCAGACAAAAGCATAGCAGAAGCGGCGACACCAGCAATTAATAATTTTTTCATGATAATTTATCCTTAAAGTTGAAATTTAGTAATCAAGGCAAGCATTAATACACTTAATCTTAAACCTTAAGCATAAGATTATTTTGCTCCCTTGTGACTAACTATTAACCAATAATTTAAGCTTGTCAACAAAATAATAAAAAAAAAATTGCTATTGCAAATAACATCTTGATAATTATTATAAATATAATAATTTAATTCTTAGAATTTTTTTTAGGTGGAGTTTAAGGAAATGGGCAACCGATTGCCCCTACCACATAAATCCAAAGGTTTGTAGGGGCAATCCCTTGTGGTTGCCCTGGTTTTAAAATCCAAGATAATTTGTGCTTCAGTACTTATTATTTGTGCCTCAATATATATATAATTCGTTTATTATGTGCCGCAGCCTTTAATTTTTTCTGTAATGCGGTTTCAATTGAAAAGGATTGTGGCACAAACATTCTCCAACAAGATTTATCCGTATCAAATGATAATGGAATTCCAAATCTTAGATTTTGAGACATAATAATCGGCGATAAACTCATTGTTGATGAACTGTTACCGCCTGCACCCAACAAAAAACCACTAATTCGCCCTTTTTGAGGCGCATTATTTAATCCCAACAAAAATCTGATTTGACAATCTGACCATAAGTTTTCACTTTGAGTAGTTGGTAGTTCTGCGAGAGTTTTGGTTAATTTTCTCCTATCACCCGTAGTAGAGGAAATAGGTATTTGATTTTCAAATAAACCTTTTGAAAATGATGGCTCTGATTCCTGATTTCTGCCATAAATAGTAGAGTGGGCTTTGGTATTCTGTTGAGAATCCTGCGGATTATCATTTGCATGATTGATATTATCTGAAGCAATAGGTTTTTTATTTTCAATTAAATCTTTTGAAAATGATATCTCAGGCTCTTTACTTTTGCTATCAATAACAGAGTGGTATTTCGTATTACCTTGAGAATCCTGCTGATTATCATTTGCACTGTTGAGATTATCTATAGCATCAGCGAATACAGATGATGCTGATAAAAGCATAATCGCAGCAACTAATTTATAAATTAGCATTCTGAATTTCTCCAAATTTAGCTGATTAAAAGTGAGCAACAAAACGCAACTCTATTTATATACTAGACCAGCCTATCCAACTTTGCTCTTATTTATCTTCCACTGGCAATTGTAAATACCACACACAGCAAAGCCCATTATTCATTTGCATCCTATACAGTGCGATTTTATAAGCCTGTGCGTAAATCGCTTAAGACTGGTTACTAAAACTGGAAATTCTAGAGGAACTGAAGGCATGACAAATATTTTAGCATAGACAACTGAAAACTTTCAGATTTTGGGAATAAAAATAATAATATAAAATGTATGATACTACTTATAGCTTTTCAGATAAATAGGCTCAAAACCTCCGAGGTTTTGAAAACCTCAGAGG
>JALWSU010000187.1 GCA_026993485.1 Thiotrichaceae bacterium
CTAAAAATGGTTTCCATGTTATCACCTTATTTAAATTTGAGTTATTTTATTTAACAACAGGTTCCTGCAAATTCTGAACATTAGCAAGTCTTTTCAGCCGAGTAACAAGCACATCCCAATCAACAATGCTATTATAGCCAATTACATCTATTCTCGGTAAACCACTGCCTTTGATAATATAATAATAGTTATTTGACGCAGGTTCTGCACCACTCATTTCACAAGTACCATACTCTAAGTGACATCCCCAGCCAATCTTTTTATAGTGAAAATCTTCAAAAAAACTCAAAATACTCCGAGATAAGGCATTTACAACGCCATCTCCTCCTAATTGGGCAATCCTACGAACGGCTTTTTGGCTAATAATATGTGGCATCGGATCATTTACAGGGGTTCCAAAGTAAGCATCAAAGGAAACTGGTTTCCAATTTTCTAAATGTAAATTCCTGATATAACCAGATAATAATCCTTGCATTTCTCCAAATTTAGTCACATTAGTTAAGGTTTTTAAATTGAGCTTGTTTATATCTATATTCGCCTTTAATCGAGGATTATCCCCAAATAAATTATCTAAACATAAACTGCGTATCACAATCTCGCCATCAAAAATACGCACTCGTAATTGTCCACCTATTTCTATATGTTTGTCATTAAAGCTAATTAAGGGTATATCACCAGATATAGTTCCCTGTAAAGGAATCCCATTTAATGCCTTAGTTAGTTTTGAAAATGAAATCGGGTATAATTTGCCACGCAGTATTCCAGATAATTTCGGTTGTTTTTCTAATTCAAATTCTTCAATCCTTATCGCTCCATCAAAAATCGGCTGATACCAAGGGGCTAATAATTTAAATTTTTTACCGGTTAAATTTGCACGAATTTGGCTTCTACCTAATTGAATTGATGAAGCAAAATAGCCTTTTGTCCAATGTATATGGCTAGGAAAATGATTTTGCTTGCTATGCCATTGAATTTTACCGCGAATCCCAGTTAAACCAAAACGCTTTTGCTTATCCTCTATATTAATATTATACAAGTTTGCTACTAAATGGCGATTTTCTCGTTGCCAATTTAATTTGGCTTTAATTGCCCCATTAACTATTAATTGCCTATCTTCTTCTAATAAATTCGATAAGTAATTACTATACAATGCTTGTAATGAAGTTTTACCCGATTCAATCACTAACCTATTGATTTTCCATTTCTTATTTTTAGTAATGTCTCCGACACCTTGTAGATTTATGACTTTTTTATGTGTATAGCTAAAATGATTTAGCTTTAAATGTCGGGCTTGCCAAGCTAAGTCAACTTTGAAATTGATTGGCTGAGTTTTTTTTATATCTAAATAGGCTGGCTCAATTAAGAGTTCTCCCTGCTTGAGTTTTAAATTTCCTTGTAACTGAAATCCCGTTGTTAATGTTTGCCCTTTCAGCGCGATATTTAGGCGCAGTTTTTCCCCTACTTGGGTTGCATCTTGATTAGAAAAATTAAAATTTTCAATGTCTCCATTTATGGAAAAATGGCGCAATTTAGTCT
>JALWSU010000188.1 GCA_026993485.1 Thiotrichaceae bacterium
AATGGTCTTTTTGTACAAATAAGGTTTTGTTGGCAATTTTCTTAAAAAATGCCTTATATGATTTGTTAGGCAGCATGACTAGTTTTCTATCACGACGCATAAAAATGCGGGTTTCAAATTCAAGTAGTTTCATTGTCTTGCCGTTCCGATTTTGTTTAAATCTTATTTGATGTATAAATATAATCGGTTGAGTAATTTCATAAAACAGATGTTTTCCTGAGTGTTTAAAAAGTTTTTGAGTTTCTTCCACAAGTGCGCTTAGAAAGCTAGTTAGTTTTGCAATCAGCACTCTCTTTACATGGTGAATATTATTAGTTTGTGGTTTTATAATCAGCCTATTATCCCGAATCATCTTAGTAGTTTTATTTCCAGTGCGTATTACAAATGAACTAATGGGTTTAACTAGGTGATATGGATAAGGTGTAAAACTTAAGGCATTTAATCCAGCTATACTAAAATTACCTAAATTAATGATAAAGCTTTCAGTTAATGGTTGAATGCTTGGTCCAAAAGGTCCGGCAAAAAACGCTGCTGGGACTAAACTTAAGGCATCTAATCCCAGATTTAATAGATCGTCATTGCTGAGTCCTCGTCCATCAGTCATTTTTTTTATCGCATAATAGCTGCCATGATACGGAATCCAAGTGATTGCTCCATTTGGCGGTAAAACCCCAACTTCTTCAGCCAGAGCAACTTGATTTGTGATTGAAGCCAATGAGCGTAAACTATTGGTCAAATCTGGGCAAGCTTCTTCAGGATAATTAGGGCAAAGATTAACTAATTTACTGGCTAAAGCTGCTTGGGTGATTGCAGAAAGTGGACGACGGATTAATTGGCGAAAGAGTGGCTCATTTTTGTATCTAAATAAAGCCTCAACCGTGTTATCATCACCTTGCAATAACATTGAAATTATAATGGGCCGCATATCTGTCGGATAGGCATTTTCACCAAATAGTAAAGTGATTGGTCCTAATCCCCATTTATTCAATAAAATTTCTCCCTCTTTGAGGGCCAATAAATCCCAAATATAAGGATCATTAATAAGTTGTTCAAAAGCTCCATTATTATCGACAACACGCATTAATGCTGGCCATAATTTTTGACGAAAGTTGTTATAAAATTTAGGATCTTTATTTAAGCGTTGGCGAATACTTGGACCTTTTTCAATCAGAAAAGCTATGATTTCAGCTAATTGTCTATCTGAACGCCAAAGATATTTGGAAAAAACTCTTTTAAGCCAGGCATCATATTCTGTCGCACCTTTGTTATTATTTGGAAACATGAATACAATTTCTCCGCCTAAAATGCCACGATAGGCTAATTTGCACATCAAATCACGGTGTTTTTCTAATGCTTGGGTTAGCAGTGTAATTTCAGTCGGGTTTGTGTGCAGGGCATAAAGATTTATCATGGCATTATAGCAAGCAGGTTTATTTAGTACCTTAATTAGCGAAATTGGATTATCAGAAAGGGCAAGCAATCCCGCTGTTTCTGGATGTTGGTGTAAAAATTGGCTGATGATGACAGAATTTCCT
>JALWSU010000189.1 GCA_026993485.1 Thiotrichaceae bacterium
AGTGGTGTATTGTGGATTGGTACTTGGGGATATGGATTGGATAAATTTGATCCAAAAACTAAAACTTTTGTACATTATAAGCATGATGATAAAAATCCTAAGAGCTTGAGTGATGATCAAGTTAATGAGGTTTATGAAGATACAAAAGGCGTATTATGGGTTGGTACTATTGCAGGCTTGGATAAGTTTGATCCAAAAACTGAAACTTTTGTGCATTTTCAACATGATGATAATAATCCAAATAGTTTGAGTAGTGGTCAGGTTTATAGTCTTTATGAGGATAGTCAAGGAATTTTCTGGGTTGGTACTGCTGGCGGTGGTTTGAATAAGTTTGATCGAAACAAGGGTACTTTTAGCCATTATCGTGCTAAAGATGGCGGTCTTCCCAATGATACTATTAATCAGATTTTGGAAGATGAGCAGGGCAATCTTTGGTTGAGTACCAATAAAGGTTTATCTAAATTCAATCCTAAAACGGAAACCTTTAGAAATTATGATGTTAGCGATGGCTTACAAAGTAATGAATTTATTTGGGGTTCTGGTTGTAAAACTCGTAGTGGTGAACTGGCATTTGGTGGGCAAAATGGTTTTAATCTTTTTAAGCCAAATGAAATTAAGGATAATTCTTATATTCCTCCCGTAATTATTAGCGATTTTTATATTTTTAATCGTCCAGTTAAAATTGGTGCTGATTCGCCTTTAAAACAGCAAATTGCTTTTACTAAACAATTGAAACTGTCTTATCAAGATAGCGTCTTTTCCTTTGAATTTGTTGCCTTAAATTATATCAATCCCGAAAAAAATCAATATGCTTATAAAATGGAAGGCGTTGATAAAGATTGGGTTTATGTTGATAGTAGCCGCCGTTTTGTAACTTATACTAATTTAGATGCGGGAAATTATGTTTTCAAAGTTAAAGCTAGTAATAATGATGGGATTTGGAATGAAGACGGTGCGTCTATAAAAATTACGATAACCCCGCCTTGGTGGCAAACTGGTTGGGCTTATTTGTTTTATGAAATTCTTATTTTAAGTCTTATTTTTGCTTTTATCATTAGGCAACAGATAAAATTAGATCATGAACAGGCTATCAATGAGCAATTAAAACAAGCGGATAAGCTGAAAGATGAATTGTTGGCAAATACTTCTCATGAATTAAGAACGCCTCTTAATGGTATTATCGGTATTGCGGAATCATTAAGGGATGGTGCTACGGGTGAATTGTCTGATGAAACTAAGGCTAATCTGAATATGATTGTGGGTAGTGGGAAGCGATTAGCTAAATTGGTTGATGATATTCTTGATTTTTCTAAGTTGAAGGAAAAGACGCTTGATTTACAATTAAAGGCGGTTAGTTTACGCGAAATTGTTGATATTGTACTAATTTTGAGTAAGCCGCTGATAGGAAATAAACCGATAGAATTAGTTAATTCTATTGATGCTGAACTGCCTGCTGCTATGGCTGATGAAAATCGTTTACAGCAAATTTTTCATAATCTAGTGGCGAATGCAATTAAGTTCACAGAAACTGGGCATGTGGAAATAAAGGCTAAAGTGGTTAATGATGAATTAGAGATAACTGTTTCTGATACTGGAATTGGCATACCAGAAGATAAATTTGAGCGAATTTTTGAATCTTTTGAGCAGGCTGAAGGTTCTACAGCTAGAGAATATGGCGGTACTGGTTTAGGTTTAGCGGTAACTAAACAATTAGTTGAATTGCATGGAGGCAAAATCTGGGTAAAATCTCAAGTTGGTGTAGGTTCGCAGTTTAGCTTTACAATTCCAGTTTCTAAGGAAAAAGCTGAATCTCTTAGTAGCTCAATTGAGCTATCAAAGGTTCAAGCCAGCACAGCAGTAGAAGTTACCAATGAAGCCTCATCTGATGTGATAATCGATAATAATCGAAACTTGTCTACAATTTTGATTGTTGATGATGAACCGATTAATTTAAAAGTTTTAAAGAATTACCTCAACAAGGAGTATCATATTATTCAAGCTAGTTCAGGCAAAGAAGCATTATCCATAATTGAAAATGGTTTTGAGCCAGATGCTATTTTGCTTGATGTGATGATGCCTAAAATTACGGGTTATGAGGTAATGAAAAAACTGCGTGAAAAGTGGCAAGCGGATGAATTGCCGATTTTATTATTAACTGCGAAAAATCAAATTACTGATTTGGTAGCGGGTTTAGCATATGGCGCGAATGATTATTTAACTAAGCCAATTTCCAAAGATGAATTATTGGCTAGATTGAAAACGCATCTTAATATTAAATATTTGAAAGCTGAAACGGTGCGTATGGGTGCTGAATTAGAAGTGACACGCCAAATACAACAAATGTTGTTACCAAAAAGCGAGGAACTTGATAAAATCGTTGGTTTGGAGATTGCAGGATTTATGGAACCTGCTGAAGAGGTAGGCGGTGATTATTATGATGTTCTGCAATCTAATGGTAGAGTTTTATTCGGGATTGGTGATGCTACTGGGCATGGACTTGAGAGCGGTATGTTAGCATTAATGACTCAAGCAGCTGTGCGGGCTTTATTGGAAAATAATGAAACTAATCCAGCTAAATTTATGAATAGTCTCAATGCGATGATTTATAAAAATGTGCATGAACGCCTTTGTGTTGAAAAGAATTTAACTCTGTCTTTGTTAGAATATGAACCCGCCGAAAGTGGTGGCATTTTACGAGTGAGTGGTACTCATGAAGACATTATTATTGTACGACAGGGAGAGTTAGAACTTATAGACACTAGTGCTTTAGGCTGTCCAGTAGGTTTCTTAGATGAGATTACTGATTATGTGGAACAAAAGAAACTGTGTCTAAATCAAGGTGATGTGTTGGTTTTGTACACTGATGGTATTACTGAGGCAATGAATATAGAAAATGAAGAATATGGTATTGAAAGGCTTTCTGAGGTAGTTAAACTACATTATCAAGAGTCGGCTAATAGTATTAGAGATGCTGTGATTGATGATGTGCGGCAGTATATTGGACATCAAACGGTATTTGATGATATAACTTTGCTGGTGTTGAAGCAGAAATAGAGTAGTGAATATCTAACCCAATCCTGTAAATCCTTTTAATCCCTTAAAATCAAGGTTCAGACAATGGGTGCAAATTATTAAGTCTAAACCTCCGAGGTTTTGAAAACCTCGGAGGTTTTTGGCCAAAATATTTATTTGGACACCTATTCGTAATATCCTCACTAACTAATAACTGATAAATAACTGATCAAGATGGAAGTAATAGAGACTCCTAGAGAGATAGCTGAAATCGTTGAAAATACGATGCGCGAATTCAATTCGGCAATGCAACGGCGAGAAGGCTTGATTGTTAGAATTGGTAATCAAACGAACCAAATTATCCGGTTTAGTATGATTGGCTTAACCTTATTGGCTATCGCTGTAGTTACAGTTATTCTGATACTGTTATCAGATATGAGCAGCATTACTCAACGCATAGATAAAGTAGCAAATTCTTTGCACCAAATTAATAAGAATATCATTGTTGTAGCTAACAACATGACGGAGTTAAAACAATCAATAGATTTCGTAAAAGTCTCAATTGAAAGCGTAGATGAACATGTTAAAGTCATGCCGCTGATGAATAAGTCTATTGGAAAACTTACAGGTGAAATATTTCAAATCAATAATAATATTAGTATAATAAACAATCATTTCGTTACTCTCAATGACAAAATCAATCTAATGAGCATTGAGATGGGAATAATGAGCAATCAAATGGTAGGATTAAATAATAAGTTGGGTTTAATGGGGCATAATGTTGGTAGAATTGCAAGCCCGATAAAAATGCTTCCTTTTCCTTAATCTTTACCAAAATTTGGTTTTATTGATTAATTATTTTTAATTTACACTCAATTAGGAGAGTCTATTATTTATGCCTACTTTTAATGTTACACTCAAAGATGATTTTGAAACTGCTGTCAAACGGGTTACGGAGGCCTTGACACAAAATAAATTCGGTATTTTGAACGAAATTAATGTTCATGAGGTTCTCAAAAAGAAATTAGATGTTGATATGCCTCGTTATCGGATCTTGAGTGCATGTAATCCCCCTATTGCTCATCGTTTAATTAGTCAATATGCTGATATTGGGGCATTATTTCCTTGCAATGTTTTAGTTCGTGAACAAGAAGATGGAACCACAAGTGTGAGTTTTTTGGATCCAGTTAAGGTTTTTGGATTAACTAATAATCCAGAAGTGGTTGATATTGCTGAAGAAGCCAGAACACAGATGATGCGCGTGCGTGATGCTTTAGCTGGTTAAAATTCCAATTTTTAATCGGCTCCAAACGAAGTAGAGACAAAGCAGGCATTGTCTCTACTACAGGTTAAATTAAAATGATGAATAACGTATTATTTAAACAAGTTGCCTTAGAAATACAGATTTTTACAGACATTGAGCAAAAAGAAACATTTTTATTTGTTTTGGGTGCTTTAGTGATGAGACTTATCTCTTTGCAAAAAGCCGCTGAAATAATGGAAATAGAGCCAGATATGTTCCTGCAAATATTAGAATTGATTGGTATAGAGTTTTCTTATCTTTCTGAGGATGATGTTGCTATAGAAAGGGAATGGTAGCCATTGTGAAAATTGTTTTTAATTCATCTCCACTTATTTTTTTGGCACGATTGGGTTTTTTTAAAACCTCCGAGGTTTTCAAAACCTCGGAGGTTTAAATTAAAAATCTGTATCTGAAAACCAATTTACTTACTTTCCAACAATAAATCCCAGCCCCCGCAATTGTGCAGCCAGCCTTGATTTTTCAGCGGGTAGTTCAATTTTAATACTATTAAATTCTCGCCGCATTGGATAATTTTTTCTTAAATCATCAAAATCGCAGCTTTGCGTAATTCTACGAAGGGCAGCATCATCACGACGCACATCATAAGATGCGAGTACAGCCGTATGTATAGCTACGTCATCATCAATCGTGTTAGAAAATGATAAACCTGTTAGTGGGGGGCTTGGCAAAGAAATTTGTGCTGGTTCTTGATGCTGAAAATAGTCACATGCCGCAGTGTATAACATTTCAGTTCCTCGCACTTTACCATCAAAACTGTAGCCTGCAATATGCGGTGTGCCTAATGCTGTGCGTTGTAATAATAATGGATTAATCTGAGGTTCATTGTTCCAAACGTCTAATAAGACGCTCATTTTAGGATTAGATGCCAGCGTTTTTATTAAAGCAGCCTCATCAATTATCCCTCCGCGTGAGGTGTTGATTAAAATCACATTTTCTCGTAATTTAGCGAGAAAATCGGCATTAACTAAATGATGAGTCGGATATGCTCCAGTTTTTTCTAGGGGAACATGTAGGCTTATAATATCTGCTGATAATACTGTGTCTAAATCAACAAACTTGAATTGAGTGAATTTAGCCGTTTTTTCCTCAAGTGGAGGATCATAAATAAGACAGTTCACCCCCAAGGCTTTTAGTTTGTGAAAAACTCTGGAGCCGACATTGCCACAACCAATAATGCCAACGGTTTTGTCACGCAGTTGGAATCCTTGCCGTTCTGCCATTATCAATAATGCACTGATTATATATTCTGAAACTGCTATAGCATTACATCCTGGAGCATAGGCAAATCCTATGCCCTGTTCTTGCAAATAATTCAAGTCAATATGATCTAAGCCAATGGTTGCTGTGCCGACAAAACGCACTGCACTGCCTGCGAGTAATTTTTCGTTGACTTGAGTAACTGAACGTACTAATAAGACTTCGGCATTATCCAAATCAGCACGATTTAAATTCCTTCCGCTAATGGTACGAATAGTGCCTAAGTTTGCAAAGGTTTCATTTACAAAAGGAATATTTTCATCCGCTAATATTTGCATATAGTTAATTTGAATTAAGCCAGTGCATCAAGCTCAAGTAATTTTTCGGTGATAGTTTGTGACAATTGACACATTTCAGTTATAATTTCTCGATAATTTTCTTCATCCTCACCAGCTTGTTTTTTTTCTAGCACTTCTTTGCTGATTTGGTGAAAACGCTTATGCGGTTCAAAAAGGCTTTCAAAAATTTCCTGAGCCTTACTATTCTGTAATTCAGCGACTTCATTGGCACCTTCGTTATAAAGCCATTTGCCTAATTTACAATCATGATGATCAGTGCCTTTAAAGTCATCTTTACCCTTAAGGGTTGCTTCAATTTTATTCATATATTGAATATGATCATTAATACGCATTAAAAAAAATGCGGTTGCCATAAATTCATTCTCCTGAGTTTGTTATTAAACTTGTCCAAAGCTCCAAAGGGCAACCACAAGGGATTGCCCCTACATCATTGTTTGTAGGGGCAATCCCTTGTGGTTGCCCTCATAAAGGATTGCCCCTACATCATTGTTTGTAGGGGCAATCCCTTGTGG
>JALWSU010000190.1 GCA_026993485.1 Thiotrichaceae bacterium
TTGTAAGTTAGCCTTGTTAAAAAAACCTCAGAGGTTTTGGAAACCTCTGAGGTTTGTAAGTTAGCCTTTAAACCGTTGAAACACTAAACAAGCATTAGTACCACCAAAACCAAAACTATTGGACATTAGTGTATTTAAGCTAACATTTTCCTGAGTTTCACGCACAATCGGCATATCTTCAGCTTTTGGATCAAGTTCAGTGATATTCGCAGAAGCAGCAATAAAGTTTTCTTCCATCATTAATAAACTATAAATAGTTTCATTCACCCCAGCCGCACCTAAAGCATGTCCAGTTAAAGACTTAGTGGCACTAATATACGGTATCTTATCACCAAAAACCTCTTTAATCGCTTCTAATTCGCGCACATCACCAACTGGAGTACTAGTACCATGTGCATTAATATAGTCAATTGGAGCATCTACTGTTGCTAAAGCTTGTTGCATACAACGTACAGCTCCCTCGCCTGAGGGTGCAACCATGTCATAACCATCAGAAGTCGCACCGTAGCCAACCAGTTCCGCATAGATTTTTGCCCCACGCGCTTGAGCATGGCTCAATTCTTCTAAAACCACGATCCCGCCTCCGCCTGAAATCACAAAACCGTCACGGGTTACATCATAAGGGCGTGAAGCAGTTTGAGGTGTATCATTATGTTTTGATGATAGCGCCCCCATTGCATCAAAAAGCATAGTTAAACTCCAATGCACCTCTTCACCACCACCAGCAAAAATAATATCTTGTTTACCCATTTGAATTTGTTCATAACCATTACCAATACAGTGGGCGCTGGTAGAACAGGCTGAACTAATAGAATAATTCAACCCTTTGATTTTAAAAGGAGTAGCTAAACATGCCGAAGTTGTACTCGCCATTGTGCGAGGCACCATATAGGGGCCAATTCTGCGTAAACCTTTACTACGCAATATATCAGTAGCTAATACTTGATTAGCGGGAGAAGCTCCGCCCGAACCAGTGATTAAACCAGTACGGGGGTTAGAAATATCATTTTCAGATAAATCAGCATCAGCAATCGCTTCACGCATGGCTACATAATTAAAAGCTGCCGCATCCCCCATAAAACGTTTGATTTTTTTATCAATTAAGGTATTTAAATCAAGATGAATGGCACCATGTACATTAGTACGGAATCCAAGATCAGCATATTCTTGATGAAATTCAATCCCAGAACGTCCTTGACGCAAGGACTCTAAAACTTCTTGTTTATTATTACCAATACTACATACAATACCAAGCCCCGTGATTACAACACGTTTCACTATATTACCCCCTCAAAAATTCTCAGTAGAAGTAAACAATCCAACCCGTAAATCTTTGGCAAAGTAAATCTCTCGTCCATCAACTTCCATAACAGCATCGCCAATCCCAACGACCAGCTTACGCATAATAACTCTTTTCATGTCAATATGATAAGTGACTTGATGATTTTGCGGCGTTACTTGTCCAGTATATTTAACTTCGCCAGCTCCCAGCGCCCGCCCATGTCCAGGGCCACCAAGCCAGGCTAAGAAGAAGCCAATCAGTTGCCACATTGCATCTAAACCTAAACAGCCAGGCATTACAGGATCACCGGGGAAATGGCAATCAAAAAACCATAGTTCGGGTTTAATGTCTAGTTCGGCAATAATATGGCCCTTGTCTGCTTTCCCCCCCTTATCAGTGATATTGATGATACGATCAAACATTAACATAGGTGGTAAAGGTAATTGAGCGTTGCCAGGCCCAAACATTTCACCACGCCCACATTGAAGTAACTCCTCATAACTAAAACTATTTTTCCTTTCCATAAAAGTTCCTAATAATAAAATAAGAATAGACTAATTGATGAATATAATGAATACAGCAGTATAAATCAATCTAAAAGGGTCGGAGTCCAAAACTAAAGTTTTGGGCTCCAAGTAAGTTATAAATTTTAACAGTTTGTTTTTCTTAAAAAATTTAAACAAGTTCTGCTATCATTGCGTAAGTATTAGATAAACATCAAATCGTGTATTTTCGCTTTTGATACAAAAATTAGGTTTATAATCGCCCAAAGGTGTCGCCCATTTTGGGCGTTTAACCACTACACGCCGAGCAGCGCGAGTTAAAGCTATTTCTAATAAAACTGGCGCATCTAAATCTGCCCCCACAATTTCCCGAAATATTCGCATTTCTTTTTTGACTAAAGCCGATTTTTGGCGATGTGGATACATTGGATCTAAATAAATAACATCTGGAGCTTCGGATGATTGTATTTTTGAGAGCCAATCTTGTGCATCGTGGTGAATTAAGCTTAAATTATTTGTGATTGTCGTGATTGTCGTTTTTGCGCGTTGTAAGCCGTCGTGCAGTAAGGCGGCGATGACTGGGGAGCGTTCCAGCATTGTTACATGACAAGCTAAACTAGCTAAGATAAAAGCATCTTTTCCTAATCCTGCGGTAGCGTCTACGACTGTTGGAGTTGCGCCGTGTTTTAAGCCAATGGCTTTGGCTAAAGCTTGTTTTCGCCCTCCTCCATGATGACGACGATAGCCTAGTGTGCCGCTAACAAAGTCAACGTAGATGGGTTTTTTTGTTAAATGGTGTAGTTCTAGGCGTTCTGCGGTTAGGTATAAGTAATAGGGTGAATCTACTGGTTTTGAGTTAGTTAGTGGTAGGTGGAAAGAAGAAGCTATTGCGTTTGCGGCTTGTTGTAGTGAAGTGCTGGCTGGTAGGAGTGGTATGGTTTCTGCCTCTCTTGCTTCTCTTGCCTCTCTTGCTTCTCTTGCTTCTCTTGCTTCTCTTGCTTCTCTTGCTTCTCTTGCCTCTCTTGCCTCTCTGCCTCCCTGCCTTTCAGGGTTTTTTATTCGTTTTCTCATTTGGTTTGTCATTTATTTTTCTTTATACTTTTATCTTTTTTTATACTTTCTATTTATCTCTTTCCAGTCTTGGTTTCCCGTTGCGGATTTCCCGTTGCGGATTTTTTTTCACCGTGGCGGGTTTTCCGTAGCGGATAACCCGACCCTAGTAACAACTGACTTAGTAACAATCCTACTTACAACTTTTTTAAACACACACAAAACATTAATACTTTCAATTGTTTATAAAACTACTGCAGTGTAATTCTTTGTTTTTATTGGAAAACGTTACGCTACTATGCGTGTATGCGTGCGCGCGCACGTGCGTAGCAAAAGTCGTACCAATTGGTGTCCAAAATTTTTGGTTTTGGTTGATAAATTTCTTTTGTGTGTGTGTGTATTGTGTGTGTGTTTTTTTATGTGTGGTTGTATTGGTTTCATGTTCGGTGTTTTTTGTTGGTTTATTGTTATTCGTTTAGCTGGGGGGGGAGGGGGGAGAGTGGGCTTAAATGTGTCCAAGAGTGGTGCATTTAGCGTTTGGCAATACAAAGGTAGCGGCTTAGGGTAGTTCGGGTTCATAATGGCGAAAAAAAGTGGCAAATTTGCTCAATGAGTAGCAGGTTTCAAGGCATATTGGAGTCCAAAGTTTCAGCTTTGGTTAGTTTGTAGTGGGGCGTTTTAGGATTAAATGCAGTTAATTCAAGAAGTTTGTGTGTAGGATAGGGGGGCGCTTTGGTGTGGGGATGCATGTTTCGATGTTTTAGCCTTTGTTTGTCATTTATTTTTATTTATGGTTTTTTAGGTGTGGTTTTATTAATTTTGTTTTTATTTGTGGGTGGGGTTTGGCTGAGTTGGATTTTTAGCCATGTTCGATGTTCATCGTCGGCTTGTTGCCACCAGTCGTTTAGCCATTCGGGGGTGGTGTCTTCTTTAAACATTTGCCCTTTTCCTGTAAATAACCAGTCCATGTTAATTTTATCTCCAAAGAGATTATAGATTCCTATTAACATTTCAATTGATGGCTTTTTTTTCCCGTTTTCTACTTCTGACAAATAGCCTTGTGATATTTGTAATTTCTGGGAAAATTCTTTTTGGCGCAATGAATTAACCTTTCTAACATTAGCAATTCTATTATTTATATCTAAAGATATATTTAAACTTGACATATATCTCTATAGCTATTCAACTATAGCCTCCTTAGTTTTGGACTCTAACATAAATTTTTTAAGCATTTATAGAATTAAACTAATGTCGGAAAATTTGCAAGAGATAAATGCTGTTGTTGATAGGCATGATTTTATTGATAAGGAAATGGCGGAATATGCAATTGGGCTGTGGATAGAGCAGTTTCTCTTATGCATAAGGGCAACCATAAGGGTTTGCCCTGGTGTGTGTTTTTTATTGTGTTGTGGGTGGGGTTTGGCTGAGTTGGATTTCTAACCAAGCTCGGTGTTTTTCGTCAGCTTGTTGCCACCAGTCGTTTAGCCATTCGGGGGGTTGGTTGATTTGTTCACTTTTAAACATGGAACCTTTGCCAGTTAATAGCCAATCTATACTAATATCCGATTGCAACGTTAAATTATATAAAACATCAGCATTAGGTTTTCTAACCCCAGAAAAATATTGTTGCAAAGTTGTATAAGGAATATTCGATTTCTTAGAAAACTCTTTTAATGTTTTATTTTTCATATATATAGCTGTCTTCAAACGCTCTCCGACATTCATATGAATATTTCCTCTCCAAAATTACTTGCATAAAACGTTCGATTGAATGTATAATGCAGCTTTCTTAAACATAAATTATAAAAAAAATGGAGTCCACAAATCTAAAGCTTTGTGCTCCAACATAAAATTTTTAAGCACTAATAGGATTAAACCAATGTCAGAAACTTTGCAAGAGATAAATGCTGTTGTTGACAGGCATGATTTTCTTGACAAGAAAATGGCGGAATATGCAGTTGCGCCTTGGATAGAGCAGTTTCATATTTTGGATGTGTATATGAGTTGTTTTGATACTAATTTTGACAACGAGGTTGAAAATGAAATCCTCCACGTTTTGGAACATCCGTATGTAAAAACCTTACTCAAAAACGCTGATCTAACCTTAGCGAAAGCTGAATACGAGGAGAAAGAGAAAGAAGAGGAAATCAAACAACCACAAGAAAATGCTACTAACTAAATCTTGTGCAAGGTAACCTTTGAGTTTAGGAATTCAAGGTTACCTTGAACGCATCAAAGAAAGGAGATTGCACCATGTGTATTATTCGCGTTGCTAAGAATTCGCAAAATCAATTTACTCGAGTTGATAGACGTTACTTAGAATCGCCTGTTCTCAGCTTAAAAGCTAAGGGGTTATTAACTTATTTGCTAAGCAAGCCTAATCATTGGCAGATAAAACTAAGAGAATTACAACAAAGTAATGCCGATGGAAAAGATGCGATTCGTTCAACAATCAAGGAGTTGGAGCGGCAGGGCTATATGGTGCGAAAAGTAACGCGGGATGCACGAGGTAGATTTCATACAGATTATACGATTTATGAGGTATCACAATTAAAGGTAGAGCGGGTAAAAAAGGCAAAAAAGGCAAAAAAGGCAGAAAAGATAGAAAAGGTAGAAAAGGAGCGAGAGGATGAGTCGACAAGTAGGCAAAGTAAGCAGGAGAAAAGTCAAGATCAGCAAGAAAGGGCGGAGGTGGTATCGAATGTTAAAACAGCTCAAACTGGACCCTGTGTGGCGCAAACAGCGTCTAGTAATACAAAGGTAGCGGAACAAGAGATTTCGGGGTCAAAATGGCCAGAAAAAGTGGCAAGTTTGCCAAATGAGCAACGAGTTTCAATTGCCAAATTGCTAAGCCGGGTTAAAACAGAGGATAGGAGTAGTGTTTTAAGTGTTTTGAGTGGGGCAATGGAGAGGCAAGAGTTGCGAAATCCGGTTGGCTATTTGGCGGGGATAATTCGGAAATATTTAGTGGGAGAATTTAGTTTGCCAAGGGAGTCAAGGGAGTCAAGGGAGTCAAAACAAAAGAAGTTAGAAATAAAGAAATGTCCTCTTTGTGATAAAAGGGGGCTATTAGAGGGTTATGTATCTACGGATACGGGTAATGGACGTGCGATGTTTTCAATACGGTGTAAACATGACTTAGAGGAATTTCAAAGAGTTGTTAGCAATCCTAAAAATCGTGTAATAGAGGTATTTTCGGCTAGTGATGAATATAGGTATCCCAATAGGAAACCTAAAAATAGTCCAGGAAGTGTAGTGAAACCTTTAAGTCAACAAGTTAAGAAACTTACCTAGTCATTGGGGGGAACAAAGAGGACAAAGAGAACAAAGAGAACAATTTAATGAGAATTCCACATGGTTTGTTTAATTATGGACGCTTACGCTTTATTTCGACGGCAGATAAAAAGCGTATTACTTGGATGCTAAGAGTAGTTCCTAATTTTGAGCATAAGCAGAAAATTTTAGCAATTTTAGAGGAAGTTTAGTAACAAACCTGCCAGGTTTTTAAAACCTGGCAGGTTTAATCGCTGTAACAAACCTGCCAGGTTTTTAAAACC
>JALWSU010000191.1 GCA_026993485.1 Thiotrichaceae bacterium
AAACAGCCCTTGTGTAGGGGCAATCCCTTGTGGTTGCCCTTGTGTATAAGAGCGTGGAAACGAGAAAAAACATAGTTTGTTTATCACAATTCAAACAATACTTATGTCTAACAAAAAAAGTATTTTACACCAGAATATCTTCTTAGCCAGTCTACAAATATTTTTCTGGTTAATTTTCTGCCCATCAGCATGGCGAGCTTATATTAATGAAAATCAACCTCAATTAAACTTATCTCCTGATTTTGCTTGGTTCAATTTACCTATGAAACAGTGGCATCTTTTGAGCCGCTTGTTATTGGTACAAGCTGTTTGGATTTTACTGGTTATTGCTACTGTTAGTGTATGTTTATTTTTCTTCAGTTTTGAGAATCAAATTATTCGAGGTATTTTATATGCTGGCGTTTTGAGTTTTGCCGTAGCTTTAATTTGTAGCTTTTTGGTATCGGTAGCATTTGGCTTGATGGCAAGTGTAATCGGAGGCGTGTTGATAGGTTTAGCGTTTATTTTTAACACGCAAGAGTTGATTTGGGAAGAGACTGTACTTTTGTCAGGTTTTTTTGCGGCTAGTTTTGCTAGTAGTGTATTATTAAACTCTTTAAATGTTGAATCAATCCGTTTTAGCTTCTTTAGACAATTTGGTAGTATTATTATTGGGCTATTTATTAGTGGGCTGATTATAGTAGCGAGTATCACCTTATTATCCTATTTACTGACTCTGTTGTCTGTTGATACTAATCGTTCTGGCAGTGCTATTAGTGCTATAATTGGGGGACTTTCAAATGGTTTGCTATTCTCCTTATTGTTTGCTTTGCCATATTTATGGGCGCGGCGGTGGGGTGGTAGTTGGGCTGGAATTTTAGCTGGGCTAGCTGGAAGTGTTGGAGTTTATCTGGTTTTTTTTCTGAAAAAACCAGATGGGCTGATTTTACTAAGTGTGATAGTGGTTAGTTTAGGTTTAAGTCAAGCATGGTGGCGTCCAATATTATTTTATCCTTTTGAAGCGGCTTTAACTGTATTTCTGTCTCAGAAAGATAAAGCGCGGCTACGTTGGCAGCCAGCTTTTTGGGATGAACATCAACGTTTGCCTTTGTATGGTTTAGAAAAGCACCTGATTAAGACGAATTCTGACACTGCTATGCGTGATTTAAAGCAAACTCATCAAGCTTGGGCAGTATATGTTGCACAATTTGAATTATATTTCAGACAATTGGAACTGTGTAATAGTATAGAAACAATTAAAACGGCTTATCAGAATTTACCTACTAGACAGTTTTTTGAAAACGGTTTAAACCAAAATATTTCTCTAAACACCTATATCAGTAATACTCTAAGTCGTTTTGGTGAAATCAGTCAAATGCTTGAAACTGGCTTAGAAATAGAAAACGATTATCAGCGACTCCAGGCTGTTGAGCAAGTGACAAAGGCTTTAGGAGAATTGTTGCGTAATTTAAGCCTTTCCCAGGATTCAGAAATATTACGCCTTTGGAGAATTGCAGAAAAATGGCGGCAAAGCATTACTAATTATAG
>JALWSU010000192.1 GCA_026993485.1 Thiotrichaceae bacterium
TATTGACTGGCGAAAGCAAGTCTTTTAATAATGTACCCAACAGTTCATGCCATTTGGTTTTTGATTCGGTTTTTTTCTTCTTTTTCATTTAGTTATAAAACAATTTAGGTTCTAAAGCCGGTTTAGGATACGAAGTCAGCGCAGCTAAACCTCTGAGGTTTTGAAAACCTCAGAGGTGCTAACCTTGTTCTTAATACCTATATCACTTTTCCGACTCATGCTGTTTGAAGTAAGCTTCCAATACTTTCAATTGTTCTGGGTTCAGCCCAGCTAAAATTTCTTCTGGCTTCAGCCCCACTAATCTTTCTTCTGGCTTGAACTGATATAAAATTTCTTGTTTAGCATCTGGTTTCAGCCCGGCTAAAATTTCTCGCGGCTTCAACCCCACTAATCTTTCTTCTGGCTTTAAATGAGCCAGGTACGACTTACCCCATTTTTCTCCCCATGCAGTAATTAATTCAGGTGTCAATTCCAGATTCATATCGTCTCCTTTTTTTAGCGTGAACCAAATACCCTTAAGTCCATCAAGAAAATATTTTAAATTCATATTCAATGAATTATAAACTTGGTTTTCCAATACCTGAAACGCCTCTTGTTTTTCTTGACGATGACTGGCAAAACATTTAACAAAGGCATTATGCGGTTCATTTGATAATTCATTTAAAGACAATAATATTACTTGTCGAACCAGACGAAATTTACTACGATAAACACCAGGATGTTCGGTAATTTGATAACCTAATTTTTTTAGCGTACTTGTTTGCGGTTTTTTCGCACTCAACAAAAAGCTTTGTACTTGTTCACGATTCATTGTTTGGTGTTTTCTATAAAAAAAATCATAGCCCAAGACTTGCTGAAGAACATCATCATTGAGTGACTCTGTATATTTAAGTTCTAGCAAAATATCAGAGGCTTTTGTGTCTCGAATGCCATCTGGTAACAGTTCTAATTGCTCATCTGTCCATTCAGGCTCCTCACGCCGGAGCAATAATATATCAATTCTTGGCGATTCCGCCATAACCTCAATTTCAGTGGATACATGTATATTGACTGGCGAAAGCAAGTCTTTTAATAATGTACCCAACAGTTCATGCCATTTGGTTTTTGATTCGGGTTTTTTCTTCTTTTTCATTTAGTTATAAAAATCTTTTGGTCTCCAAACCTGACAGGTTTTCAAAACCTGTCAGGTTTAATCAACCATCAAACCTATTTAAACTACGTCCGTTGATCCATCGGCACATAATCACGTTGTGCCGCACCTAAATACAACTGACGCGGACGACCAATCCTTAAATCCTCCTCCTCCATCATTTCCATCCACTGTGAAATCCAACCCACGCTCCGTGCAACTGCAAACATCACAGTAAACATATTTAATGGAATACCCAAAGCACTAAGAATCATCCCAGAGTAAAAATCCACATTTGGGTACAATTTACGTTTAATGAAATAATCATCAGAAAGCGCAATCCGTTCCAATTCTAGCGCAATTTCAAATAAAGGCTCTTTGGTAGCATCCAATTCATGTAACAAATTGTGGCAACTTTTCCGAATAATCTTAGCACGCGGATCATAATTCTTATAAACACGATGCCCAAAACCCATCAATCGTGTTGGATCACTTTTATCTTTGAACTTCTTGAGATATTTAGGAATATTTTTCACGTTCCCAATTTCCTGCAACATACGAATAACCGCCTCATTCGCGCCACCATGTGCTGGACCCCACAAAGTTGCAATGCCGCCAGCAATACAAGAATAAGGATGAGCTTGTGAACTACCTGCTAAACGAACTGTTGAAGTACTCGCATTTTGTTCATGATCAGCATGTAAAATCAGCATTATTTCTAAAGCTTTAATCGCAGTTTCATTAAATTTATAAGGCTCTCTGGGAACAGAAAACATCATATTCATGAAATTAGCAACATAGCTTAAATTAGTCTGAGGATAAACATAAGGTTGTCCAATCAAATATTTGTAACTATTAGCCGCAATAGTTGGCATTTTAGCAATTAGACGTATAGCACTTCCCATGCGATACTCATGACTCTTGATATCCGTTTTTAAATCAGAATAATAGCCGGATAAAGCACCAACAACCCCAACTAACATTGCCATCGGATGAGCATCATGCCGAAAGCCTTTATAAAAACTCAACAAGCCTTCATGTAGCATGGTATGTTGACAAATGGAAGCTTGAAAACTTTTCATTTGCTCCTCTGTAGGCAATTCACCATTCAGTAATAAATAGCACACTTCTAAATAGCTGCTATTTTCAGCCAATTGCTCAATAGGGTAGCCTCGGTACAATAAAATACCTTTTTCACCATCAATAAATGTAATACGACTTTCACAACTGGCTGTTGTTACATAAGCAGGGTCGAAAGTAAACATACCCATCTCTTTATATAATGATTGACAATTAATCACAGGTGGCCCATGTGTTCCTTTTATAATCGGACATTCCATAGATTTACCAGTGCGATTATCAGTAATTGTGACAGTTTCTCTACTCATTTTAGTTTCCTTTGTGAATTATTCAGCTTGACTGCGTAGCGCATCTATAATCAGTATAATAGCACCCAAACTAATAGCACTATCAGCTAAATTAAATGCCGGCCAATGCCAAGCACTATAATATACATCAATAAAATCAATCACATAACCATATAGAATTCGGTCAATAACATTGCCGACAGCGCCGCCAAGAACCAATGCCAGTGCTACAGCTAACAAGTAATCTCCTCGTTTAAGACGGCTCAGCCAGATAACTAATATAATACTCACAACTATCGCCAGCCCAGTCAAAAACCAGCGTTGCCAACCCCCAGCAGTTGCCAAAAAACTCCAAGCAGCCCCTTCATTATGTAATAAACGCAAATCAATAAAACCGGGTAACACCGCCATAGGCATATTATATTGCAAACTACTAGCTACCCATAGTTTAGTAACCTGATCAAGCACCACGACTAACAGGGATAACCAAAGCCAGACTAATGCACCCTGATTACTTGAACTACTTGCGATTTTTTCACTATTTAATTCAGGCATAATGACGCTGCTCACCTTCTCCATCAACATTTTCTATGCAACGCCCACACAGTTCCGGATGTTCCGAATGTTTACCTACATCATCACGGTGATGCCAACAGCGGACACATTTCGGATGCTCAGTCGCTTTAACTTCAAACCAAAAACCATCACCAGCTATTGCTGTCTCAGGTTTAGCACTAGTAGCATGTACCCGTGCGTAAGAAGTAATCAAAACAAAACGCAATTCATCATCTAAACCGATTAATTGTGGCTTATCACAATAAATATCGACTTCAGCATCCAAAGAGCCGCCAATTGCTCCAGATTCGCGCAATTTTTCCATCTCCTTATAAACAGCCTCACGGATTGCAAAAATTTGACTCCAACTATCGAAACTCTCAGGATATGAAAACAAACCATCATACCATGTTTCTAACAAAACCGACTCTTTACGCTTACCCGGCATAAATTGCCAAATATCCTCAGCCGTAAAACTCAAGATCGGCGCAAACCAGCGTACCAAAGCTTCAACAATATGATATAAAGCTGTTTGTGCCGAACGGCGAGCAAGGCTATTGGTTTTGCAAGTATATTGACGATCCTTGATAATATCCAGATACAGGCTACCCATGCCAACATTACAAAAATGATGCAACTTCTGATAAACAACATGAAATAAATAATCATCATAAGCACTGATAATTTCCTGTTGTAACTGAAAAGCCTGATCCACCGCCCAACGATCCAGCGGTAACATTTGCTCTGGAATAACACAATCTGTTTCTGGATTAAAATCATGCAAATTTGCCAATAAAAACCGCGCCGTATTGCGTAAACGCCGATAAGTATCACCAATCCGTTTCAAAATCTCATCAGAAACCGTCATTTCTCCGCGATAATCAGTAGCAGCCACCCAAAGCCGTAAAATATCAGCACCTAAATTTTTAATAACCTTTTGTGGTGCCACCACATTACCCAGCGATTTGGACATCTTTTTGCCCTTAGCATCAACAGTAAAACCATGCGTCAGCACACCTTTATAAGGAGCAACACCATCACGCATAGCAACAGAACTTAACAGCGAAGACTGAAACCAACCGCGATGCTGATCCGAACCTTCCAAATATAAATCCGCTGGTACACACAATTCACTATTCGTCTCTAAAACAGTTGCATGAGTCACCCCAGAATCAAACCACACATCCAATGTATCCGTGATTTTTTCATAATGCACCGCCTCATCTTCACCTAACAATTTAACCGCATCCAACTCAAACCAAGCATCAATACCATCTTGCTCCACCATTTGAGCAACTTCCTCAATCAACTCCTGTGTGCGTGGATGCAACTCACCACTACTTTTATGTACAAACAAAGTAATAGGCGTACCCCAACTACGTTGCCGAGAAATACACCAATCAGGACGATTTTCCAACATTGCCTCAATCCGTTGCTGCCCCCAACTTGGAATCCAAGTCACGGTTTTAACCGCCTCCAAAGCCTGCTCGCGTAAATGCCCCTTATCTAAACTAATAAACCATTGTGGCGTAGCACGAAAAATAATCGGCGTTTTATGCCGCCAACAATGCGGATAACTATGCTTAATCCGATGCTCATGCAACAACCTCCCACGCCCTTTAAGTACCTCAATAACATGCTCATTCGCAGTAAAAACATGCTCACCAGCAAACAATTCAGTTTCCGGCAAAAAACAACCCTTTTCATCAACCGGATTATCCACAGGCAAACCATAACGCTGCCCAACAACATAATCATCTTGCCCATGCCCAGGAGCAGTATGTACCGCACCAGTACCAGCATCAGTCGTCACATGATCGCCCAAAATAACTGGCACTTGACGATCATAAAAAGGATGTTGCAACACCAACCCCTCCAAACCCTTACCTTGACAATAAGCCACAACATGATAACGCTCTATACCACAACGAAACATCGTCTCCTTCAGCAAAGCCTCTGCAACCAGCAAACGCTCAGGCCCAAACTGCCCATCATCGCACTGCACCAACGAATACTCCATCTCAGGATGCAAAGCCACAGCCTGATTAGCAGGCAAAGTCCAAGGAGTAGTCGTCCAAATAACTACCGACAAAGGCCCTGAACCCAAAGTATCAGGCGCATGATGACAGCAATCTGACAAAATTTCCTCATTAAGCACCGCAAAGCGCACATCAATAGCTACCGACTCCTTTTCCTCATACTCAACCTCAGCCTCAGCCAAAGCCGAACCACAATCAGTACACCAATGCACCGGCTTAAAACCCTTATCCAAATGCCCAGCAGCAATTATCCGCCCCAAAGCACGGATAGTATCAGCTTCCATTTTATAATCCATTGTCAAATAAGGATTATCCCAATCGCCAATCACACCTAATCTTTTAAAATCAGTACGTTGTTTATCAACCTGATGTTTAGCATATTCACGGCAAGATTGGCGAAATTCACGCGCATCAACTTTCCCCTGACTGTTTCGAGACTGATGAAATTGTTTCTCAACCTCTAACTCAATCGGCAAACCATGACAATCCCAACCCGGCACATAAGGCACATTAAAACCACTTAAAGTACGCGCTTTAACAATAAAATCCTTAAGGACTTTATTCACAACATGACCAATATGAATATTGCCATTAGCATAAGGCGGGCCATCATGCAAAATAAACTTTGGGCTATCTTGCCGCTCACTCCTAAGTTTCTTATATAAATCTAAATCTTCCCAACGCTTTAAAAATTCAGGCTCACGCTTGGACAAATTGCCACGCATAGGGAAATTAGTTTTAGGTAAATTTAAAGTTTCTTTATAATTACTCACGGTTTTCTCATTACTGTTGACTGTATACTTGTAAAAAGCTTGATTTTAACAAGATAAACGCAGATTGCAAAATTTATTAAAAGGATAAGATAGTCAAAGCTAAAGCTTTGAACTCCAATAAACGGGAAATGGAGTGCAAGATTACCTTGCACAAGAGACTTACTAAATATTAAAAAAATTGTAGAGGATTCCCTTCTTGATCGAAGGCAACTAACTTTGATATATCGCCTTTATTGAATGACTCATCATCGAGATTTAAAATTGTCTGAACTGTGATTCTTTTGATTAAAGGATGAACTGTGATAATTGACATCATAGTTAATCATTTAATCACATAAATCACAGTTCAGACATACTCCAAATCCATTGTACTATAAAAAAAACCTGCCAGGTTTTGAAAACCTGGCAGGTTTCCTATATCAAACCATCTCAAACCCAATTTCCTTACCCGCAAACCCCACTCCAAGATAAACCAATTTACGAGATTCATTCAAAAACCGCTCACCATAATTTTTCTC
>JALWSU010000193.1 GCA_026993485.1 Thiotrichaceae bacterium
ACATTACTCCAAAGGCTAAAGCCGCTGCCGAACGTCACATGCGATTAAAAGAGCTAAATGCTCTACTAATCAAGATCGAGGAAGAAAAAAGCCTTTTCTTGCTATCCAACCTTAAGGACTGGCGGTTTTTTAAAAAAGCTATGGGAGATTATAGAATTTTTTTCTCTCGCCATGAACTCCAAGATCAACATACTCTGCTTTGTGTTTTCGATTTTCTACATCGAGGCAGCAATGCCTGTGAACAATTTTATGACGACATTCGATTTCGGTTAATAAATTTTGATAGGCTATATTCTGATATCGAAAACGAAAATCGTGCCAAATTTGCCGAGCGTTTTGCGGATTTTCAAATTGATCCAAAACCTCAATTACCACCAAAACCTAATGAGCAGGAAAGCATTTGGTTAGAAAACTACGGAAGTCAATTTTCCCAAAAGGTTATAGTATTAGAAACCGAAGCATGGATGAATGCTCAAGCTCAAGATCGATTTCAGCACCGCTGGAATTCTATTTATAGCCTGCTACAAGATGTCTATGAAACGATAGATAGATTTATTGACAACAAAGATTTTCAAGTTCATAAACAAATCCCTTATCAAGATAAAGGCTATTTAGATGGTGATGATTTTCGGATACATCTACAATACTTTCCTGATCACCATATTTTAATCTTATTAGATTTAACTGAAAAAACTATTGATTTTCGTCATCAATCATTACCTCGTAATGTACAACGGGAGACATTACTTCAAAAAGCCCGACGGGCTTATCCCATAGATGTATTCCTACTAGATTCAGAAGAACTTGCCCAAATTCAGAATAAACAAGAAGGCAATTTTGCTCTTTCGCCTGAAGAAAGTGAAATTCTTGAACAAGTATATGAATCTGATCAAAAGCAAAATTGTTTTCCACTATTTATAAATGGTCGTGCTGGTAGTGGTAAATCTACCATTTTACAATACTTACTTAAAGATTATCTTTACTTAAGTATTGAACATTGGGACCCAAATCTAGCTTATACCCCTTTATACCTGACATATAGTTCCAAGTTACTTGAAGCGGCGAAAACACATGTTGAGAAGCTAGTTACAGTTAACGCCGATATCCGACTTAAACAAGGCACACGTTGGCAACAGTGCTATGCAGCTTACAAAGATGAAATATTTTCACGAACCTTTAAACTATTTTTCGATTTCATGCTCGAATTATTACCCGAAGAAAGCCGTTGGAATTTTGTTCCTGAACGTAGAATCGGATATACTAAGTTCAAACAATTATGGGCACAAACTGCTGCGAGACGTCGGGACTTTCGTCAGTACAATGCCGATTTAGTTTGGCATGTTCTGCGTACCTACATCAAAGGCATGGCGACGGGAATTGATACTTATTTCACCCCGAATGATTATCAAGCCTTATCCCGAAAGCACAAGACTGTTAGCGATGAAGATTTTAACCAAATCTACAATCAATTCTGGGAACGTTGGTACAGCCCCTATTGCAAAGAAAATAAATTTTGGGATGATCAGGATTTAGCACTTGCAGTACTCGCAGAAGTTAGTTTTCCACGAACCTATCCAGCCGTGTTTTGTGACGAAGCTCAAGACTTTACCGCTATTGAGCTAAAGATTATCTATCATCTTTCCCTGTTCTCCGAACGTAATATCCCCGCCTATCAAATAGGCTCTATACCCTTTATATTTGCTGGCGATCCGCTACAAACCTTAAATCCTACTGGATTCCGCTGGGAGGCGGTAAAATCTAGTTTCCATGATTATCTGCTCGCACCTATAGAACAACGTGCTAATATTAATAAAAAGAGTAAAACAATCAATTACCAAGAATTATTAGCTAACTATCGCTCTACTAGAGAAATTGTTGAGTTTTGTAATTATATTCAATTAATTAGACTTTGTCTCTTTAGTGATCGTTATAGCATTCAGCCGCAAAGAGCTTGGTTCAACGACCATATCAATAGTTTGCGACCCTTTCTTTATTCCATTAACACTCCTGAAGCGGAAGAACTGCTGAGGAAAAATGCCATAGTTATCATACCTGATTGTCACGAAGACGAAGAAGCCGAATACGTTGACAAAGATCCGTTACTAAATCGACTCGTTGAACGCGACGAGGCTGGTGTTCCAATCACAGTATTTAGCCCAAATATGGCCAAGGGGCTTGAATACGATGAAGTCGTAGTATTGTATCGCTTTGGTGCAACCTGCCCAGCAACACTATTAAATCGTTTACAAGGTAAAGGGGATAAGAACCCTGGAACTGCTGTGAGCATAGAGTGGGAGTATTTTTTTAATCGACTTTATGTAGCAGCTAGTCGTGCAAGGAAACGGCTGGTTATTTTGGATGAATCAGATGCTATTCAGAGCTTTTGGAGCTTTATGCAGGATATGGATGCTGAATATCTGGTGAAATATTTCGAGGCTGATGTCGATTTTAAAAAATGGGATAATCAAATACAAGTACCCAAAGAAGGGCATCCAGCAGATATAGATTCTTTATTCAAAGGCTACCTGATAGCCGATGAAACTGCAACTCTTGCAGAGAAATGCTACCGAGAGGGTCTCGAACTCGAGAATCCGCGCTTATTGCGAAAGGCACGTATGCAATATCAGCATCTTGAACAAAAAGCTAAAGCTAAAGAATGCTATGCCCATGCCCTACGATTTGAGGAGGAATACTCTGAGGCTGCCAAGCTTTATTTGGAAATTGATAATTATGAGTCTGCTTTGGATTGCCTATGGACAGCTGCCGAATTTTCTAAAGTAAAAACGGTCAAATGGCCGAATGAAATACAGAACGATTTGCGTATTGAATTAGCTTCAAGCTTACATACTCAGAACAAAGTAACAAATTGGAAAGGAAATTTAGTTAATACTAAACAAGTTTTAAAGCGGCTTGAGACTGCCTTGAATAATGGAAAAATACCAGGCGAAGCTAATAAAAGTTGGTCAAATTCAATCACAGCGATACTCAACTGGTTATATAAGTACAATGAAGACCTCACGGAGCTGTCGCATTATTGGAAAACACTTGAAAATTTAGCTGAACGTTTCGGTTACGCAAAGGAACGCCTAGCCACTATTGCCTATAAAATGGCAAAATTTCAAGAAGCTCGTCGTTTGTGGGAAGACAGCGATAAGACTGGAATTAAAGCTTATTATCATTGTGTCTATAAAACCAGTAATTGGCCTGATACCTTGCAGCCCCTAAAACAAATGTCTGACTTTCAACAGATCGTCGAAGATTGGCAAAGCCAAGGCGAGGTTACTGATAGCCTAGATGAGTCACATGCTGCCATCCTAATCGAAGCCCTAATCAATAGGAATCATTTACAGCAGGCAACAAAGCTAATTAGTGATCTGATTAAGACTCCAAAAACCCTTAAACTGCTAACTGAACAGTTATGGAAGACTAGAGAACTGCTGTTGTCGCAATCGCCAGTAAACGCAACTACAGCATTTTCGCTATATTTGGATGCTTTAATTGAAACAGAAACTTGGGATAACATAGAAGCGATCCTGCGTGAAGTGGATACACTGTTATCCGAATACGATGACTACTATATCCACGAGATTGAACAAAAATTAGTAAAACGGCTTGCCTATAGTGAGAGTTTACGCAGCAATGGTTCTGGTAACCAATACCAACTCAACATTATTTCTGAGTTACTGCGTAATCGATTTTGGAACAAAGATGAACGTTGGTTACCAATTATCGAGCGACGAATTAGTATTGCAGAATTTGGTGCTGCTATAGAACGAACTAGAATCAAGGATGCCTTTGATTTTTATTACTGGGCAGTACGCTTGCCAGGTTTACCTCCCCCAGCATATCGCTATTTTGAGACACGCATAGCAGCATGTATGCAAAGACAGGTGGTTTGGTTGCGAGATCAAGGCAAACCTGCTGAGGAAGAAGAGCGCAAATTACAAGAGCTTAAGCGTAAGTTAGAATTAGAATTTGTTAATACTGACCCTGAACCAGAAGAATATCCATATGATAGTATTTTACCTTTATGGTTGATAGAAGCTGTAAGGGAAAAACAAAAACCTATCTCAGAAGCAGAGAATGAGGCTAAATATCAACTTGATAATTGTAATCCAAAAGAGGATTATCTTGCTTGGCAAAATGCAGTCAGAGACTATACTAAAAAGCTCGCTGAACATGATAAATGGTACACTATCAGCCAAAACTGGTGTCAGCTAGAAAAGCTTGAAAGACGCTTTCCAGATTTAAGCCTTGAGCAGCTAGAGGAGACTTTGGATACTGTTTTGGTTGCTATTATAGAGCCGCTATCAGTGTCAGATGCTGTGGTTGGTTGTAATAGCAAATTTTCTAACTCATTGAATTCATTAATTTCAAGGTTGAAGGATGATAATTTAAAGCAAACTTGGACAGCTTGTACACGATTGAAAATTGATCACGATATAGCAGGGGCTGCTATCGAACGTATAGGTCGGCATATCGATGCTATTCATTTCTATAAATGGGCACTGGAGCAGGAATCTACACGGCGCGGCAAAAAAGCTATAGCCGAGCGGCTGATTGTAGCTTATGAACGCTATGCTACTTATCTACAAAATGAAAACGATTCTAAAGGGCAGCAAAAGGCTGAAATACACTGGCGAGAGGCAAAAAAATTACGGGAACAGTATCGATTATTGGGAGTAGAACTTCCTAAATATCCAGAGTTAGATTTTTAATTGATGTTACGCACCTAGCTTTAATTCGCCTCGCGGCTCAAGCCCTAGGCTAATAGTAAAAGTCAGCTAAAGCTGACTAACACTTTACCAATCTAGCCTTTGGACTCTGTAAACAGTCGGCTTTAGCCGACTTTAACTTTTAGCCTAGGGCTTTAGCCTTACAAATTTTTAATCTCATCCAAACTTAAACCAGTTGCACTAGCGATTTGTTCATCCAACAAGGTACCAATACCTTTTAATTTGCGAGCTGTTTCTCTCATTTTCTCCTCAGCCTCTTGCTGAGTCTCTTTAAGTTTATCCTCAGCTTGTTCCCATTTATCAAATAGTTCCTGCTCAAATTGCTCATTAGCATGTTGATCAAACATTATGCGACGTTCTTCAGGTGTTACCTTATCCTTTTCAATTGCATTGAAAATGGACTTAATCTCAGGCTTAGAATAATGAGATTCATCAACTTCTTCATCAAGGCTATCCTCAATAGCTTCCAACCACTCCCGATATTCTTTGGGAGTCTCATCCTGAATATATTTTGGACAAATAAAAATTACCTTGTGTTCTATTTCGCCTAATGGTTCACCATTTAGTTTTTTCGGATCAAAATCAATAACAGATACATCCGTTTTATGCTTATCACCTGAAGTTAAAACGACAATAGTAAAAACTTTCAACTTGGGACGATAATCTTCCGATTTTACAACTTGTTCTAACAAAGCTGTACAGTGGTAGTACAAAAAGCGTTGGTAATGATCGGGTAAACGTCGATGTTGTATATCAACAATCACCCTATTTTTCTTATCTTCAGCATAAAGATCAAACTTAGTGGCAACATTACCAATCGAAGGGCTGTACTGTTTATCCTTTTCAACTTCATCAATTTCAAGATCAATACCCAAAATATCATGAACAAAAGCTGTAAAAACCTTTTTATCACCAAAAGCCTTTTTAAAAATCACATCATAGCGTAACGATTCAACCTGTTTCATAGCTTTATCCTTAAGGTAAAATCAAAAGATTTTATAATACTTTTACCTTTTAAATTCAGTTGGATATATCCCACGCTCCAGCGCACTCTATGATACATCAGTTTTTAACTAATTGATTTAATTGCGTTTAATCCTGAAACGCCTCACAGGGCAACCACAAGGGATTGCCCCTACAAACAATGATGTAGGGGCAATCGGTTGCCCTTGTGTATACAGGAGTGCCCTGGAGCGTGGGAACGAGAGTGGGTAACACAAGCGTTGAAATTCAGTTATATATATTTTAAGGATTGAATTCCTGTTTGGAAATTAATCAAATTAGCTGTCATCAGTCCAAGCTACGATCTGTGACAACAGTTTAATCCGCGATTCAAAGTTTTAAATTTTTTAGAAACCTAGATATAGCACTACCCGTTTGTATAAAATACAGCGTACCAACCTGACAGGTTTTAAAAACCTGTCAGGTTTGTACTTAACTAAATCGGGTAACGCTATATATTATCGCTGGACTAATCATTGTGAAAGAAAAAAGCTTCTACTCTAAACTAGCTATTAATGCCATGTATCGAGCATCAGAAATGGCAAAAAAAATTGTGGCAAAATTTAAAAATGCCACTTTGGAAAAATGGTAAAATTATTTACATTGATTCAAAAACAACCC
>JALWSU010000194.1 GCA_026993485.1 Thiotrichaceae bacterium
GATTTTGAGGCTAATCTATAAGTTCAAGATTGCAACATCTTAGTACAAAATTTCTGTCAAAAAAACAGGTTTTGATTTTGTGGTTTTAGTGTTTAATGCTAACTGCCTTTTTAAAATTACCTTCCGAATCATGGAGTAACAGGAAAACAATTATGATTAACTTCCTGAATCAACTCCAAAATATGTTGGATTTTTCCAAACACTTAGAATTTTTTGGCTCCACTGGTATTGAACTTGGTTAACTTGGAGTCCAAAGCTTTAGCTTTGGCAGGTGGTCGCCTAAACGAAGTAAGCGTAGCCAAAGCTAAAGCTTTGGACTCCAACTATGAAAAAGAAGAGTTTTTGGAAATAATCACAGGAACACTCTTAATAATGAATAAGATACTGATATATGCGATTTTAATTAGCCTTGGGATTATCTTATATATTCCTAATCAAGCATCTGCTGGTTTTTGGGACAAAAATTGGGGAAATGCTATTACTCCTTTGGATAAAAAATTTTACAATGATACCCTAGTATTCAAATTCTGCAATAAAAGTCCAAACCAAGTCACAATAGCGATAGGCTATTGGAAATCTGCTTTTGACAAGGGCAATTTTTTTATCACCGAAGGCTGGTGGAATGTAGCACCTAACCAATGTAAAATTCCTTTTAGCTCTGGAAATTTGAGCTATAGCAGTTTTTATGTCAATATTCAGATTAATGGGCAATCGGTAACAACTAGCTCATTCAAAACTAAGGATGGTGATAAAGGAGGTACTAAAGGATGTGTTGAACTAGGGACTTTTTTTCTAGTTAAAGATGAATCTAGGTGGGGAAAGCCTTGTAAAACTGAAGAAATAGAAGTGCCTTTTTTGAAAATAAAAAATGCAAATCAATATAATCAGTACACTTTTTATTATAAATAATTGATTGTTAGGTCTCCTCGTTTCCAATCTAAACAAAAAACCTGACAGGTTTTAAAAACCTGTCAGGTTTGTCTGAGATTTTTATTTTCCAAAATTAAATTTTCTCCAACAATCGCCGAATCACAGCTTTATCTTCCTCATTTGTCATCTCTTTAAGGCTTTTCGTCAAAAATTCGATTTGTGCTTGTCTTGGATTTTTGGACATTTGCGCTTGTCTCTTGTTCGGAATAATCGCTCTAATTGATAAATCTAATGTTTTGTAGAAAAAATCGACGCTATAGCCAGCTAAAAATCCGACTACTGCTGAGGAAAGATTTGCGCTTTGCATCATATTAGCGAGAAAAGGCGTTAATAAATTGACGATTAATCCACCTGCTAAGCATCCCATAAATAAGCGTAACCAATTAGTTGTTAATTTTTTCGGATGTAATGTTCTATCAATATAACGCCGATTTAGATCTTTATAAATAAAAACTAAGGCACCGAGTGCGCCATATAAAAATGGATCCAGAAATTTGAGTAAATCTGTTAGTAAGCTTTGCTGCGAGATTGGGATAAGGTTTGTTATTTGGGTATATTGTCTTAAAAAGATTAAGACTAGTAATAATAATCCTATCCATAATAGTTTTCTAAAAAAAATCCGCCCCTCTGATGCTGTGCCAAGAAAAATACTTTGCCACCAAGGGAGATAGACAGGATAATTATCTGAAGTTGTCCGTAAAGTTAAAATACTTACTGGACTAATCCAATTGGATAACATGGCATAATATTTTTCTAATTCCGCTTCTGCGTTGCAAAGTTCTTCAATATTTAATTTTTCTGGCGGTGTATAAAAAAGTATTTTTTTGAGTTTTTTTATATCTGTAGCTATACAGGGGTTTTCAAGTTTGCCAGTTTCAGCCGCAAATTCTAATAGTTCTTCAAGTGCTATATAGCGTTTTCTATAATTAGAGGCAGCTCGATACATTGCTTTAGCACGTTTATCGTTTTGTATTGATTGTTTGTTACTGCTGCCATTTTCTGGACTGATTTGATTTGGTTTAAATATCACTAATATCACCTACCACCGGAACTCTAGCCCTTTGGCTAGAATTAAATTTAGTGTAACAATGCCTAATATCAGATTTCAAGTTGGTTTCGAGTTGGTTGAGCTTGTTGTTTTTATAAATTTTTATTTATGTTTATTATTATAAGTTTTTAATATATAAAAACTTTCAATTTTCAAGTTTTATTTTTTTTATAGAGCTGAGCTTAAAAATATGGATTTTTTATTATATCAATATATAATAAGATTGTTTTAAAGTAGTAAAATAAGTTTTTGGCTTAACCCTTTATAATTAAATAGCACTTGAGCGACAATTATGAGACGCACTAAAACTTTCCAAAATATCCGAAGAGGTCGAGCTAATTACGCCACAGCAGGCGCAAGACGGCGCACCCTCCACCGCCGTCCCCCCCGCCGTAGGGCCTTTAGTTTCAGATGGTATTGGTTACTCTTTATTATTATAATGTTTTTCTGTGGCAGCTATGTGAGTGAATTAGATGTCCAAGTCCGCGCCAAATTTGAGGGGCAACGTTGGGCATTACCAGCGCGTGTTTATGCGAGTCCATTAGAACTTTATACTGGATTGCGTTTAACACCAAGTAGATTAAGTAAAGAGCTAAATGAACTTGGTTATCAAAATACCTCTGCTCCTAAAAAAGCTGGAGAATATTGGCATAATAAGAATGAATTTTTAATCATAACTCGTGCTTTTAAATTTTGGGATGCATCAGATTTATCACGCACAGTACAAATCCGTTTTGCTGATAATCAAATTAGTTCGGTTAGAGATTTATCGCATAATGGTAAACGGGCTTCACCTTTAATCCGCTTAGAACCCAAATTAATTGGTAAAATCTATCCAGCTCATAATGAAGATCGTATTTTAGTCCGCTCAGGAGAAGTTCCCAAACATCTGATTGATGCTTTAATTGCAATGGAAGATCGAAATTTTTATCACCATTGGGGAGTTAGTGTTATGGGTATGCTACGTGCTTTTGTTGCTAACTTTCGAGCGGGTAAATTAGTACAAGGTGGTAGCACTTTAACTCAACAGCTAGTCAAGAACTTTTATTTATCATCTGAAAGAACTTTAAAACGTAAAATCAATGAAGCAATTATGGCTTTATTATTAGAATGGCATTATAGCAAAGATGAGATTTTAGAAACTTATTTAAATGAAGTGTATTTAGGGCAATCGGGTAAACGTGCTATTCATGGAGTAGGCTTAGCAGCACGGTTTTATTTCAATCGTCCTTTAAATGAGCTTGATTTATCTCAATTAGCTTTATTGGTTAGTTTAGTGCGTGGTGCATCACTTTATAATCCGCGAAAACATCCTAAACGTGCGCTTGCTCGTCGCAATTTAGTGCTAGATGTGATGGTTAAACAAGGTAAAATCACCGCAGCTGAGGCTCAACACGCTAAAGCCATGCCATTGGGAATAACCAAAAAAAAATCCGAAAGCGTTTTTCCCTATCCTGCCTTTATGGCATTGGTACGCCAACAATTGCATCGGGATTATAATGAAGAAGATTTGCGTAGTGAAGGATTGCAAATTTTCACTACGCTAAATCCTTTAATTCAAAACGCCGCAGAAAAGGCAATGGAGAATGCCCTGAAAAAAAAGCTGGAAAAAAAGCGTCCTAAAGCTACCAATTTAGAAGGCGCAATGATCGTCACCAGCAGCGATCAAGGCGAAATTTTAGCGATGGTTAATGGTAAAAACACACGCTATGCGGGATTTAATCGCCCCCTTGAGGCTAAGCGGCAAATTGGTTCTTTAATGAAACCTGCTATTTTCTTAACAGCTTTAGAACAATACCAGACTTATAATTTAATCACGCCACTTAATGATGGTCCTTATAAATTGAAAACCAAATCTGGAATTTGGAGACCCAAAAATTATGATCATAGGTATCATGGTTATGTGCCCCTATATCGTGTTTTGGCTAAATCATATAATGTTGCCACAGTACGTTTGGGCATGGAATTAGGGCTAAATAAAATCACTCATACGCTTCGACGTTTAGGAGTGAAACGCAAATTTAACCGCTTATATCCGTCAATGCTACTTGGTAGTATAACTTTAACTCCATTAGAAGTAACCCAAATGTATCAAACTATAGCCAGTGGCGGATTTAGAGTACCATTACGTTCAATCCGCAACGTGTTAGATCGCAACGGCAAGCCTTTACAACGTTATTCACTCTCAATCGAAGAACGTTTTGATGCCAAACCGATATTTTTACTCAACTATGCCTTACAACAAGTCATGAAAGAAGGCACTGGGCGTTATGTTTCAAGAACCTTACCTAAAGAACTGGTTTTTGCAGGCAAGACTGGAACAACGAATAATTACCGCGATAGTTGGTTTGTTGGATTTGGTAGTGAATTATTAACAGTGACTTGGGTTGGACGGGATGACAATAAACCTATGGGGCTAACTGGAGCATCTGGTGCTATGATTATTTGGAGAGACTTTATAAAATCAGTCCATCCAAATGCAACTGCCCCTATAACACCAAGTGGTGTAGAATGGCGCAATATAGATGGTAAAGATATACCATTTATTGTGGATGAACAAATGGGAATGGGCTCTGGCTCATTGTTTTTTGCTGGTATGTACTGAACCAAAAATTAATATTGGAGTCCAAAGCTTCAGCTTTGGGCAATCAGCCAAAGCTAAAGCTTTGGACTCCAAACGAAGAAGGAAAAAAAATGAATCAAATCAACAAAAAGTCAATATTGATCAAGTTCATACTTATAATTACTTTAATAGTAACTGTAGAAAATTTAGCTTTAGCTGCCGCATCTGATTATTTTAAAGAAGATTCCTCTTCTTCAGCGGTAAAAGCATTATTAATTGATGCCAGCAATGCTTATAAAAGAGGAATGCAAGAAACTGATCCCGTGAAAAAAAATCAGGCTTTTGAACAAGCCGCAGCCTCACTGGAACGCGCTTTGCGAATTAATCCACGTCAACCGACTATATGGCATAATTTAGCTGGAGTACGTTTAACGCAAGGCGACTGGATGCGTGCGGCAAACTTAGCAACTAAATCTAACATGCACGCTGGCAATGATCCCAAATATTACGAACTACGGATTAGAAATTGGATGCTAATAACTTTAGCTTGTGAAGGAATGGGAGATATGACATGCGCGCGAGAAGCTCGTAACCGCGCACAAAACTTGGCTCAGGCTTTATATCAATAAAATCAGACTTCCGAGGTTTTTAAAACTTCGGAGGTCTTTAAAACTCTTTCTTAAAGGAGAAACAATGACGATCAGAAACCTTTTATTAGACATTCACGCATTAGAAGAAGAACTCATAGATTTTGAACGAAAATATAGTATTCGCTCAGAAACCTTCTATGCGGCTTATGCCAGTGGTGAAGAACCAGAAAATGATGATTGGGTTTTAGATTTTGGTGAATGGGCCAGTGTTTATCAAACTTGGTTGACCCGTCAAGCCGAATATCGAAATGCTGTTCAACGAGTTCAACGTCAAAGTTCGACTTTAAGCCGATTAATTCAAGTAGCAACCGCATGAACAATCCATTACGAACTCCTGAAGATTACGAACTTTTTTTATATACACTCACAGAACAATTTTCCTCAGTGCGTAGTTCAACACTGGTTTTTATTAGACGCGGTGCCACACTGGCAAGGATAACAGGAGAATTACAATTTGAACATGGAATCAGGATTAAAATTCGTGAACGCATTTTGTATCAAGATTTACCAGTAACGATTCATTGGTACGGTTATGAAGTTTGGCGAGCTGAGGAAAAGCTATATTGGTACGATTCACAACCACATCCTAATGATCCAAGCTTAGCAAGTACAGAACCTCATCATAAACATGTTCCACCAGACATCAAACATAATCGCATTCCAGCACCGCAGATGAGTTTTAGCCATCCTAATTTGATTGAATTGATTCAAGAAGTTGAACAACTCATTGAGAAAATTAAATCTGAGTCGTCTACTTAACCTCTTAACCTCCAAAGCTCTATCTAATCTAACATGCACGCTGGCAATGATCCCAAATATTACGAACTACGGATTAGAAATTGGATGCTAATAACTTTAGCTTGTGAAGGAATGGGAGATATGACATGCGCGCGAGAAGCTCGTAACCGCGCACAAAACTTGGCTCAGGCTTTATATCAATAAAATCAGACTTCCGAGGTTTTTAAAACTTCGGAGGTCTGATTTTAAGGCTTAACTTAATGGCAGTGACACTGGAGCGTGGGAACTAGAAAAAAAGGGCAACCACAAGGGATTGCCCCTACATCATGTAGGGGCAATCCCTTGTGGTTGCCCTGTGAGGCGTTTCAGGATTAAACGCAATGAAATCAATTGTTTAAAAACTTATGTATAAGAGAGTGCGCTGGA
>JALWSU010000195.1 GCA_026993485.1 Thiotrichaceae bacterium
AACAACAACTAAATGATGAACTGGAGACATTTAGGCAACGTCAAGCATCTTTTGAAACCGAAAAGATTGATTTAGAAAAATTGAAACAGGAATTATTATCTTTTCAACAAAATCAAGAACAAGTTCTGCTTGAGAGAACTGAGCAAATTTCTTCCTCCCTAAAACAACAACTAAATGATGAACTGGAGACATTTAGGCAACGTCAAGCATCTTTTGAAACCGAAAAGATTGATTTAGAAAAATTGAAACAGGAATTATTATCTTTTCAACAAAATCAAGAACAAGTTCTACTTGAGAGAACTGAGCAAATTTATTCCTCCCTAAAACAACAACTAAATGATGAACTGGAGACATTTAGGCAACGCGACGACATCGTCGTTCAAAGATTACAGCAATTGCTTAATTCATTTAAACGTCGCATAACTTCTTTAGAAGATATTCAAAAACATGATTATGACAGGCTAGAAAAGAAAATTGATGAGAAAATATCTTCACTTCAGCCTCAAATGAATCAATTAATGCAAAGAGTTGAAGAATTGAAAAATAAGAAACTTTTTGGCTTATTTTCTAAGAACTCCAAAAAATAATCATAATGCGGTTATTTGGAGTCCAAAGCTTCAGTTTTAGCTTAGCTTCGCTTACTTCGTTTCGCTTACTTCGTTTCGCTTACTTCGTTTGGACAGCCCCAGCCAAAGCTGAAGCTTTCGACTCCAATGTGTTTATTTGGTACGTTTTTTGCTTCCGTGTTGTATGGCGTTACATTTCCCAATAAATTCAAATAATTACACAATATTAATATTATAACATGCTGATTTTGTTTATGTTTGTATGTGTGTTGTTAAAAAACTTGTGTACAGAATTGTTAGTAACTCAGTTGTTACTAGTGCGCTGTTGTTGGTTTTGGATTTTAGGGGTAAAATTTTTTGCATAATTTTGATAATATAGCGAGCAGTGATGTAAAATTTAACCTTTAATATGGATCAATTTTAATGAAAGACAAGATAATAACATTTATTGGTGGCGGCAATATGGCGAGTAGCCTTATTGGTGGATTGCTTGAAACTGGCATTGCCCCTCAAAAATTACGGATTGTTGATCCTAATCCTGAGCCATTGGCTGCTAAATTTCCAGTGCAACGTTACACTGATCACTTAGCTGCGATAGCGGACGCTGATGTTGTAGTATTTGCGGTTAAACCGAATATATTACATGAAGTTGCTAGCTCAATTGCCACTGTGATGCCTACACCTCCGCCATTATTTATCAGTATTGTTGCAGGTATTTGCATAACAGATTTAGCGCGTTGGCTTGCCGTTGATCAATCTTTACCAATTGTGCGTGTGATGCCAAATACGCCAGCTTTGGTGGGAAGTAGCGCGTCGGCTTTGTTTGCGGGTCAATTTGTTAATGACAGTCAGCAGGAATTAGCTGAGAGCATTTTGCGAGCGGTGGGATTAACCTTATGGCTTGAAGACGAACAGCAAATGGATGCTGTTACTGCTTTATCAGGCAGTGGGC
>JALWSU010000196.1 GCA_026993485.1 Thiotrichaceae bacterium
GGAGACGGGGATATGCTATATATGACAGCGGGGATTTTATCTCGTGTACATGGTAGTTTTGTATCTGAACAAGAAGTCCAAAATGTGGTTGCTGATTTAAAGGCGCGTGCTACACCAGATTATGTTTATTTTAAAGCCTAATATTGTCTGAACCTTGATTTTATCAGGATTTATAGGATTTACCTGATTTTGATTTTAAATCAAGGTTCAGAGATTTTTTGGGCAATCCCTTATGATTGCCCTGTTTTTATTGAGGTGTCAATGAAAATCTCTCGGCCTCGGCTCGCTGCTCTGCTCGGCGACGCTCTTGGATTTCTTGATAATGTCTAACATAAGCATCATATTTATTGTTTGTCTTAACTCGCTCTTCGCGCATCTTCTGTAAAGTATCTTCCGTATCTTCAATACGTTTTTTGATACTCTTAATATTCATCTGAATAGCCCTTAGTTGGCTTTTTGGAACCTCCGGAATATTTTTACTCAACTTATAACTTTCTTGTAGATCATTCAAATTACGCCTCAAACCATCAAGTATCGACTGAATAGATTGTATCTGAGCATCTATTGTACTCAGCTCCGACTTACGCCCCGCCTCAATATCACTTTCACTACTAAAAAGTGCAAGTAATTTCTGATCCTTTTTGCGTTGCTCTTCGCGTCGGATTTTCTCAATTTGTTTTCTCTTGATTTCCGCAATTTCTTCTGGAGTTAAAGCGGGAGCTACCTCCTGAATTTTATTACCATAACGATCATATTCAACAAACCCCCGTTGACTATACTGCTGTGGGATATAATTCGCACATTCTTTCACATTGTTGTCATTAAGCCAACAATAGATATTTCCACCAGCATACAATGGCTGAGCAATTAATACCAATAAGAAAACAACTAATTTTCTCAGGAAAAATTTACACATTAAAAATTCTCCTAATATATATAAAAAAAATACATGATTGATTTTTGAACTCATATCCTCATATTAGTCACAGCTAAAACCAGATTAAAAAAAATCGTTTTATTTTACATAGTTGGAGTCCAAAGCTTTAGCTTTGGCTGGTCGTACCAAAGCTAAAGCTTTGGACTCCAATTTAAATAGAAAATTCTTATTTATAACTTAAAGAGAGGATAAATAATTATGGGTTGGTTTTCAATTCGTAAAACACCATCGTCATCTGACAATTTTACTAAACAAGAGGCTTTTTTAGCAATTGCGCTTGCAACCTCAGCAGTCGATGGCTCCATTGACGAATCCGAAGCCAAAGGCATATTCGCTTATTTACTACAAATGCGAATATTCGACGGTTACACCGACAGACAAATGTCTGATATGTTTGAAAAATTAGTCAAAGTCCTCGAAAACGAGGGAGTTGGCGGTTTAGTTACTATTGCTAAAAACAGTTTACCTGATGAACTCTGTGAAGCTGCTTTTGTTTGCGCCGTTGACATTGCCCTTGCAGATGGCGTTATCGAAGACAGTGAAAAAGAATTATTAGAAGAACTTCAACATGTCTTAGATG
>JALWSU010000197.1 GCA_026993485.1 Thiotrichaceae bacterium
GTAGCTATCATCGGTTTCAAATATTGCGTCAACATGGCAGCCGCAATTTCGCCACCCCAATAAGTATTGGTATTCAATTTCGCCTGTTGCCACCAATTGGGAGTAATGGATTGATAACGATTTATGAGTAGCTTTGGTTTTAATTGTTCAGGATAAGCCGTTATCCATCGTTCTAGTAATGCTGGTTTTTGATACAATTGACGTTTTCTATTTTTCCTTTCAATAAGATAGCCCATTTGTTTTAAATCTTGTATCACGGCTTCAACACTTCCCAATGCAACATTTGCGGCTTTTGCGATATTGCGAAACGGTGTATTTTCCAACCCCGGATTACAAAGGAATGCAAAAATAACGCGCAATCCTGCGGCTTTGAATGGGCGTTTTATGCGTGCTTGAGGAAGCACTTGCTTTGGTTTGCATCCTTTGACGTAAATAAATAAATTCTCTTGATTAAGGTAGGCATTACCAGCCGTGTCAATAAAAGCCATACCCAAAGCTTTCATTTGCTCGGACATTTGAGGCGTTACATAATGTGTTACCAGTATTTTGTTAGCAGGAGTCAAATCTAATGCCAGTTCCGCTTTAGTCAGATTCAGCTTAATTTTGGCTGTAAAATTATATTTTCGTTGATTATGGGCAATGATAAGCGCAGATTGAGAATGGGCTAAAACGACAAGCCCAGTGGTTTTTTGGAAAGCATTGATTGCTTGCTCAAGCAGTTCCTGTTGTTTTTCCATTGCATTGTACAGATTAAAAAAGTGTTCATTTTAGCTTAATGTACAAAAAAAGTGAACACCATAAAAAAATGAACCAAGCAGAAATTAAAGCTAGTGTAGTATAAAAATTATTGCTTAATGAAGTACCTGATAATATTGAGGATTGTGGTATTTTTAGTAACCCGACATTTACTCATGTCCCACCGTATCAGGAAAATCAATATCTGACATCCCCCAATTATCAGAAATAATACCTCGTTTTATATATTGATGAATACTCTAATCTCTCCAATCTGATTGTTTATTAACCAAAATTTTTTAAAAAGTCAAGAATTAAAAACTGGATCATCGACTTAAGGCGTTTTCATTCACAGTCACAGTTTTTTTGCATAAAATACAGCTAGTAAACCATGCAGGTTTTTAAAACCTGTCAGGTTTAATTTATGTTGAAGTTTCAAAGACCTCCGAGGTTTTTAAAACCTCGGAGGTCTTTGAAATTCTAACGGCAAAAAACCTGCCAGGTTTTTAAAACCTGGCAGGTTTGTCTTAACTTAATGGCAGTGACGCTGGAGCTTGGGAACTATAGTGCGTAACATCAGTTATGTAATATACTGATTATATTAATATATAAACTTATTTATTCACAAATGGGGATAAATGGTGTCTCAGTTAGTTAGTTTAATGGTATCACCAATACATGGTGTGCCGAATATATATTTTTTAGAGTTAGAATTTCATATTACTAAGGAAAAAGCAAATGACTGAAAAACAAACCGAGTCAAACCAGAATAGCGGTGCTATCTGGAATCCTAATGCTGCTGCAAACTGGAGTTTACTATTTTCGCCACTTTTCGGCTCTTATATTCATGCGCTAAATTGGCGAACTCTCGGCGAGGAAACTCGGGCTAAATCGGCAATGATATGGTTTTATGTCATGCTGGCTCTGATTATAGTCACTTCTGTGGCTGGGATAGCTCAAGGAAATTCAAACCCAGGTGGAATTGGCTTTGTACTTTTGCTAGTTTGGTATTTTTTTGCGGCTAGAGTACAGATGAAATACGTTAAAGAGAAATTCGGGACAGATTACGCCCGTCGCTCTTGGAGCAAGCCTTTAGGAATAGGTACTGTGGCGATAGTTGGATTTGTTTGGATAACTTTTGTTTTCGAGTCATCAACAGAAACGAATACTATCAAAATGGTTCAGAACGGCAAACTAGATTCGTGCCAAACTGCAACTGTTGGTAAAATGGTTGATAGCTTTATGGGATCACCAGCATGGGCTTATGGAGTTTCCGCACAAGGTCAAACTTTTGTGAATATCACAGGTGAGGTTTCCTATGCTGGCAAACCAGCAAAAACCCTGCTCCAATTTGTCGTTAATAAGGATAATAAGAGCTTTCAGTACAATGCCTTAGAATTTGATGGAGTAGCTCAAACTACAGATTTAGCCAATAGCCTCTTTACTAAAATGTGCGAAAGTGCTACTCAGGTAGTTGACAAGGTTTCAAGTACAAAAGCTGAGTCATCAACAACACAAAGCACTGCGTCTTCTCTAATAACTGAGCCGCTAGATGGATATAAAGATTTGAAGTTTGGGGAAAGTGCCAAGACGATCATGAAGAAATTGGAAAAGGTATGCAATTTAGAAGGTACTGTGTCAATGGTATTTTGTAAACCTCTTCCTGCTCTTGGACTCCCTGGTATGAAAATATTTGGTCAAACCAGAGAAGTAACTTTGATTTTTGCACCTTCAAAAGAAACATCAGATAGTAACCCGACTGAAAGAGTTAAGTTAGCAATGGTGCTTGTTCACATGGGAACATTCAATGAGCAAGCCATTACCACGCTGATTACGGCATTAAAGAAAAAATATTCAGTTTTTAAAACGGCTTCTGAGGAAGAAAGTCAGAAGTTTGATAGTGGGCTTACCAAAACGGTTGATATAGTTCAATATGCAAAGGGTAGTGTAGCTTTGACGTTTCTTCGTCAGAATGGAAATATTGATATGTACATAAAATATGTAGACATATCAAAACTTCCTAATACGTCTAGTAATTCAGAGGATGGGTTATAACTTTGGTGATTGGAGTCCAAAGCTTCAGCTTTGGGCGACCATCCAAAGCTGAAGCTTTGGACTCCAATATAAATTTCAATATTAGGAGTCTAAAATGGAAATAATTCTCTTTATTGTCATTGCAGCATTTATAGGAATGCTAATTGCTGGAGCAACAAACAAAGTTGTGATTTATTATGATACTCTGCACCTTCACAATTTGAACAATTTATTTTGGAACTGGAGTACAAGCTTACCTTGTATGACCCGCGTGCAAGGTAACCTTGCACTCCAAGCTCGACAAAGCTCCAATCACCAAAGTTATAATCCATCTTTTGAATTACCAGAGGCATTAGAAAGTTTTGATATGTCTACATATTTTCTGTACATATCAATATTTCCAGAAAAAATATTTGACACACCATGCCTTGGTGATACTATTAAATTAACGGAGACACCATTTATCCCCAATTTCTCAAAAATTATTTTATATGCCTAGATAATCAATATATTAGAAATATATAAAGCTTAAAAAAAATTTATTTTTAATCAACGGGGATAAATCCATTTCAAAGTAGTTATCTTTAATAAAAGATTTTTCTGATAGGAAAACGTGGCTATGACATTTACTGAAATAATACTGCTTTTACAAAGCGGTACACTTTCCAGAAAAAAGGAAAACGAAATATCAAGGGAGTGTTTACAAAAAATAGGTGATGCCTTACAGTCGGAAATGCGGAGGCGTGCTATTTGGGCAGCACCGCCACGTTGGCTTGGCGAAGAATATTCGCACTGGGAAAATTGGTATGATGAACAAGCACTTGAAGATTTATCAACGAATTGCTATTTGTACATTTTTAGCCGCTATTCAAAATTTGAGCCCTATTTGAAAAAGGGCAAGGAGATTGATGGATTAATCATTAATTACATCAAACAATTTTTGACTCAACAACAAAAAATGGCTGATGAGATTGGCTATGCTGTTGGTTGTAATGTTAAAGCTGCTGTTAAGAATTGCATTGAAAATAAACTGCTTTTCGCTAATCCTGCCGAAATTCTCAATACAAGAACCACAGTACTGACATTTTCAGTAACACTAAATACACCTAATGATAAAGAAAAATTGCAAGATGCCATACGGAGTATCAAATATTGGTGGGCATTGCGCTTAGAGTTGGTGCGACAAAATCAAGAGGCTAGAAGAAAATTGATGGAACTCATTAGCGAATTACCAGAAAGTTATATTACTGGTTTTCGCTATGGCGATTTGATGAAATTCATTCAGGATGAATGCAGGGCTGAATGGAATGCGATAATAAAAATTGATGAGGAAACTAGTTTAGAAAATTCGGATGATGACAAAGCTAAAATTGTTCTTGTTCAACCTGATACAACTAGTCGTAATGATTGGCGAGATTGGTGCGATTTGAAGACAAAAATTCTTAATGCAATTCAGAGTTTGGGTAAATCTGATGGGGTACGAAATAGGCTTAAGATACTAGTTGAGGAATTGTTTATTTATATTGAAGTTGGCGCAGAAATCCCTAAACAAGCAAAACTGGCACGGAATTTAAGCCATATTTACAATCACCCCCAAAATCTCAATAGAGACATAACAGTTTTGCGTCAATTAATGTCTGAGTTATAGATATTAAGCAGTAAAAAACCTCCGAGGTTTTGAAAACCTCGGAGGTTTTAGCTCCAAAATAATTAAATTTTATATAAATATGGGGATAATTCAATCTTAAGCAGGTTATTATAATATTGTTATCTCAATCGGAGTAAATAATTATGCTCAATTTTACACAAGAACACTTGGATAAGGTGCGTCGCTTTACCGCTGAAATTAATCAGAAACAGGCGCAATTAGATGAAAAATTGTCTCATTTTCCTAAGCAACCACAATTAGGAGACATTTTTATATTTGATAATCCTAAAACTATGGGATTGCAATGGGTGATTGTGGATTCACATGTTAAGGAGAAAAATTGGTGGTTAACAGTACCTGCTGATGATTATCCACTAGTTGGTTCTACCGATATTGCTATATCTAAAAAATCCTTATGCAGTCCATTAACATTGCGTTTTGGAGAAAATCAAGGGTTATGGATACATAAACGTGATTTTGATATTAACTCACGGGTAGGATTTCTTGAAGAATGGGACCAGGAACGTGCCTTTGAGAAAGTCGAGCAAATTCGTGCGGGCAAAATTAAAAACACTGCATCGCAGGCTGAAACCGATATTGATCCAGAATATGAAGAATGGATGGCGATAGTAACTCAGGGGCAACAAGCATTGATGCAAGAAGAAAGCTCGGTTTTAGCTTTGCCACGTTCTCCAATTTCTCTGCCATTAAGCCAATGGTTTAAGGATAAATATATTAACGCTATTAATGAGTTAAAAAGTATATTTACGCTGCCACCAAATCTCGCTGTTACCAGCGCATATAACGGTTTGCCTCCGCAAATGCGAAAAAATGATAATTTTGTTTTTGAAGAACCGATTAATTTAGGTACAACATTAGTACTTGTGACAGAGTTAGAACCTAATAATGAGCAAATTCATATTAAGCTAACAGTCGAAGCCACTAGCGAAGCTAAGAATTTACCCAAAGGGCTGGAGTTCCAAATTTTGTCTGATTCAGGAGAAATTTTTGTGACAGAGAAAACGGAAACTGAGGCTGAGCAGGTACTTGGTACTGAGTTTGATGGTGCTATTGGGGAACGTTTCAATCTTAAAATTACGCTGGGAACTGCGGAATTTATGAAAAGTGTTGTAATTTAATTGGAGTAGCAGCATGACGAAACGAGTCGTTTTTAAATTTGAACATGGTAATTTTACGAATGGGTTTTCGGTAAGTGTACGAATTGAACAAGAAAACCAACTGCTTGAATTTGAAGGCCGACTTCCACCTGCACCTAATTTACAAGATACTTATCAGCGTTGGGATTCAGACTATCGTGCTTTGGGAAATTTAAGACTGGGCAATTTTAAGAAGGTTCACAAGCCAGCACCTACGTACACAGAATTGATGGATAGTTGTCAAAAATTATCTGCTGATTTGCTAGCTTGTTTTCAAAATTGGCTCCAAAAATCAGCTGATAGCGATTTTCAAAATTTCAGAGCTTCTTTATGTACCGAATTAGGGCGAGGGGATGCGAGAATACAACTTAAAATTCCAGCTAAAATTCGGGAAGAATCGCCTCAATTGGAAAAATTACCCTGGCATCTTTGGGAATTAACACCACAGAGTAAGATTGGGGTTGAAGTAGCTTTAGCACCAACACAATTTCGTCCAATAGAACCAGTAGAAAGAGACAGGGCAAAAGTTAGAATCTTAGCTATTTTTGGTGCTGCTGATGGCATTGACATTAATACTGATAAGACATTATTAGCTCAATTAAAAGCCAAAGGTGCGGAAATTACCTCATTAATTGAGCCAAAGAAGTCTGAAATCAGCAATCAGCTTTGGGAGCAAAATTGGGATATTTTGTTTTTTGCTGGGCATAGTTCAAGTCAGGGAGAACAAGGACGCTTATTTATTAATCCAAAGGAAAGTTTAACCATTGCT
>JALWSU010000198.1 GCA_026993485.1 Thiotrichaceae bacterium
CCCTAAACCTCCGAGGTTTTCAAAACCTCGGAGGTTTTTTTATTCAATTGTAACGATAACTCGTCCTAATCCCCGATTACGTAATGCTCCTACGGCTCGAATGAGTTTTAGGCAAGATTTGAGTCCGTCTTTCCAAGTTTTTCCAGTTCCCCAGTTTAATTCTTTTAGGGTTTCATTATTAAGTACGGTGATTGTTGCTGTTAATGTTAGGGGTATTGTTACTTCTATAGCGCGTAGGGATTTATCTACAGCGCAGCCAGTTTCTGGATTTATGGCTGTGGAACTGATGTGTTGATATAAGCCTTGGCGTATTTCGGCATTGTCTGGGTGCGATAGCCAAGTTATTATTTCTTTTGGTAATACGGCGTCTGAAAAGGCTAATGCTCCTGGTTCGGTTTCTAGGCGAGTTACGCCTTCTTCTGTAGCGTTGCTGCCAAATAGGTAGTATGTAGCTGTTTTGGGTAGATGTCCCCATTGTTCTACTTTATATACGGCATCGCGCATTAAGCCTTTGATTGTACGTCCGGGTAAAAACGGTAAGCCATTAACATCTTTATGGACTAGGGAGTCTACTAGGGTTCCGCCTCCGCGCCCGGTGCTGGCTTGCCAATAGCTGTTGATTTTAAATTGGATTTTATGTGTTTGTTTAGACATTGCTACCTCGTGCTATTCCGTTCCATGCTAGTGCATCTGCTAGGGGAGTACGTTGTTGTTGGTTTTCCGCTGAAGTTAAAATTGGTAATTGTTCGTCGGCTTTTCCAACTAAATCGTTTAAAACACTTTTAAATTCTTTGAATCCATTCCATTTTTGCATATTTTCACTCCAGCGTTTATAGGCGCGTTCTGCACTTATCGGGTTTAGGTGTAATAAATTGAGTAATTCGCGTATTGCTCCGTAACTGACTTGTTCGTTTGTAAGTAATTTGCGTAATTTGTCTAAATCTTTTAAACGTGGAAAGTGGCAAGCTGGTTGAATTTTTCCCACTGCATATGCTTGCATGGTTAATAGCCAGTTTTCTGGTGTGGTTAGTTCTTGTTCACAAATACTGTTGTAGTCGTCAATGACGCTGGTGGTGATGCGGTGAAAGGCTATACTTGATGGAACTCGTTTTTCATTTTTATCTTTGCTGCGAGCGTCTTTAGCTTTGGAGCAGGTTTTTGCGGTTTTGCATAATGATTCGGCTAAGTGGTATGCCATGTAAAAGGGTTGGCTGACTTTTATAAAGGCGATTCCAGCACAGGCTGTTAGCCCTTTGGGTAAATTTAAGTCGATGTTGTGGTTTTTCTTATAGTTAGTTTTGATTTTTGTGAATAATTCTTCGGTTTGTTCTTCAAAGAGTTCTAAAAATTTGGTTGTAAATGGGATGGCTAAGTCGCCTCTGACTATTATGGTTAAGTCGTCGCCGCCGAGTACTAGTGGGCGTGCGGGCATGATTTTTAATTTGTTACGCAGTTCTGCGTGAGGTACTAGTTCTTCTTGTGTGGCTTGTTTCGCGGCGGCAATGGTGGCTTTGTCAATTGTTTCTGATAGAGTTCTAAAAACCTCAGCATAGTGTTGAGGATATTCTTTAATATCTTCACGCACTTGCATGAGTAATTCGCCTAAGCCGTTGCCGTCTGCATGGATTACGCCAATATAGCGATTTTCGCCTAATAGGGGGAATTCTTGTTCATCTTCTTGATTTTCTTCTGCTTCTAAGGTTTTTGGCCAGATGAATTTGGATTCGTCCAAAGCTGAAGCTTTGGATTCTAATTTGAGTTTGTTTTCTAAGGCTAGTCCAGTTTTGTTGCTTTTGGCAATTTCTAAAAAGCGACGTTTTAGGTATGTGCGTTTGTCGAGTAGTTCAGTTCCGCCGTCTTTTTTGGGATTGGGGCGTTGGGTGATGGCTGGTTCTCCAGTTCTGGGGCTGCGTGCTATTAGTGGCCCTGCAATTGGTAGTATTGGGTAGAGGCGGTTTCTGTCGGCTAGTTTTTGTTTTGATACGGATTTTTCGGCGGTTAATATGTCGGTTTCGGTGTTATATTCTTGTAATCCTTGGACAAATTCTAGTCCTGGTAGTTGGTGGCGTATGGTATATGTCCATAAGTCGCGTAAGTTTTGGGCTTGTTTAAGGTTTTCTAATATGGCGATGAAAGCTCCTCCTGCCTTGCGGGAGAATTGAATATTTTGTAAATTTAGGGTTTTGAGTACTTTGTCTAATAAGCCTGAGGTGATATCTTCAATTTGTTCGCTGGCTGCTACTATGTCGCGTAATTTGTTGCTGTCTAGTATGTAGGCTTGAATTGATTTGGCTTCAAAGCTGTATATTGCTGGCATTTGGTATTTTCCTGTTGGTTAAATATTTGGCTGTGTATTATACATGAGATTTTTTAATTGTGTTAAAACGGCAAATTTACCGTTTTTGAGTTTTGCAAATCTCGAATGAGCATGGAGTGCAAGGTTACCTTGCATTCTATGCTCGAATGTTTTTGGAATTTGAGTGCGTAACATTAGTTATCTAAAGAATATTCGGTTTTAAAGACTTCTTCTGGTGTCAATTTTATAAATTGGTGTTTGATGCCGGTTTCTTGTTTAGCTAGACGATTGGCGGCGTTTTGACATTTGTCCCATAATTGCGAAATTTGTGGTTTTAAATGTGGCTCTTCTTCTAGTAGTTCTTCAATTTCAATTCTGGCATTTTCAATGGTTGCTAACCAACTCCGTGAGCGGCGTTCTGGTTGAATTTGCCATTTGATTATGTGCATCATTAATTTGGTTAGTTGGCTCCTTAAAGCCCTTTTGTCTGAACGGGACAATGCGTCTATTAGCTCCTCAATACCTGTGGTTGAATCTGTTATATGTCCTTGTTTTAGTGCGTTTTTTATTGCGACTGCGGTTTGGTAATGTGATGTCATTGCTAATTCTTGCCAGTTCATTGGTTGTCCTTGATTTAGATTAATTTTAAAAGCTGGCATTTGGTATTGGATTCCAAAGCTTTAGCTTTGGCTAGTCGCCCAAACGAAGTAAGCGAAACGAAGTAAGCGAAGCTAAGCTAAAGCTAAAGCTTTGGACTCCAATTAGAGTGGCGTATTATACATAGTTTTTTGGATTTGTGGTTAATTGGTAAATTTGCTAAATTTGATTTTTTTGATTTTCTCATTGGTATAAATTATGTCTTCAATAAAACATATTTTATTTTCGGTTGCTGGGATGTCGCCTGCGATTATTACTGAGACTTTGTTTGGTTTGAGAAGTCAAGGGGTTGTTGGTGGCGAGATTCATTTATTGACGACTTCTTTTGGTAAGAAGAAGATGCAGGTTTTGCTTGGTGATGCTGGGCAGGTGGCTGCTTTTAATCGGATGTATAACTCTAGTTGGGTTATTCGTGAGGATTGGATTGAGACTTTGGTTGATAATAGGCAGCAGCCTTTGCAGGATTTACGTAGTTCGGTTGATAATGAGACTGCGGCTAATGCGATTGTTGAGCGGGTGCGGTTTTGGACTGGGCAGGATGATGTGGTGTTACATGCGTCGGTTGCTGGGGGGCGTAAGACTATGGGGATTTATTTGACGCAGGCTATGAGTTGGTTTGCTCGCCCTGATGATGATTTGTCTCATGTGTTGGTGGTTGAGGAGTTTGAGAGTAATAAGGATTTTTATTTTCCGCTTGTTAATGAGTCTAGCCATGTGGGTGTTGTTGATTTTGCTCAGGTGCCTTTTGTGCGTATGCGGAATTTGTTGCCAGAGGTGTTGATGAAGGAGCAGAGTTTTTCTCAGCGGGTGAAGTTGTCTGAGGTTTATTTGAGGGATATTTCTAATCAGGATGGGAGTTTGTATTTTGATTTGGAGGAGTGTTTGTTGTTTTTGGATGGGTTTAAATTGGTGAAGTTGCAGCCTTTGAATGCAGGTTTGTATTTGTTTTTGTTGGAGAATGCTAATGTTGCTCAGGGGCAGGAGCCGTTTTATTTTGCTGATGTTTTTGATTATCGTGAGATTTTGAATGAGAGTTTTAATAGGGTGCATTTAAATGTGAGTCAGAAGGGGTTGTCTGGTTTGGCTTTGTCTGATGAGTTGAGGCCTCAGTATTGGCGAAATTTGGGTGGTGATTCTGAGAGTGAGTTGCGTAAGAAAGATTTAGAGGGTGCTTTTGGTAAGTTGAATCAGGATTTTAAGCCGGTTTGGAAAAATGCTAGTTTTCGGGTTTTTAATAAGACGAGTAGGAGTAGAGGTCCTTGTCGTTGGGTTGAGGTTAAGCATTATAAGATCGAACGAAAATGAATTTTTTGTAGCCTAGGGCTAAAGCCCTAGGCTAAAAGCTAAAGTCGGCTAAAGCCGACTGTTTATTGAGTCCAAAGGTTAGATTGGTAAAGTGCTAGTCAGCTTTAGCTGATTTTTACTTTTATAGCATTGCTCGATTTAGTTAAGCACATTTACGCTCCAAACCTGCCAGGTTTTTAAAACCTGGCAGGTTTTCTAGGTGTATTTTATGCAATCGGTTAACGCTATAGCCCTAGGCGGATTAAAGTTGGGTGCGTAATATCAATGATTTATTTTGGTTTAATTGGAAAGTGCAGAATAAAACGGGTACCTTGAGTGTATTCGGGATCAATGCGTATGGTGCCTGCATGTTGATTGATTACGTCTTGAACTGTGGCGAGTCCCATTCCTGCATGTTTTTCGCCTTTTTTGGTGCTAAAAAAGGGTTCAAAGATTTTAAAGTGTAAATTTTCTGGTATCCCGCTTCCTGTGTCTTGGATTATCACTTTTATTAGTTCTTCATTACGGTTGGTGAGGATTTTTAATTCTCGTGTTCCTGTGGTTTTTTTTATGGATTCAATGGAGTTATCAATGAGTTGTTTAAACATTCCGCGTAGTCGTCCAATATGTCCTAGTATGGATGGTAAAATTAATGCGGGTTGCCAATCTACTGTAATGCCTTCGGTGAGTAGACGTTTTGTTGAGATGGTGAGTACGTCATGAATTAATTCGTTTAAGTTGACGGGGGTAACATTGTCAAGGTTGTTGTCGGGGTTTGGCATACATTGGTATAAGTGTTCTATCGCTTGATTTACTGAGTTTAAGGTTTCTTCTAGGGCGGTATTGAGTGGTTCTTGAGTTTTTGTGGCTCGGCGTTTTAACATGGCTAGAGTTGCAGAAATCAGATTTATGGGTACTTGAAGTTGGTGAATGGCTCCAGCTAGGGTTTCTCGCATTCCTGCGGTTAGTTCTTCTTTTGCTAATAAGGCACTTAGGGCGTTTTTGTGCATTTCTTCTTGTTGCCGTTTGAGTTGGGTGATTTCTTTGGCTATGAGTAAAAAATATTTTTGGTTGGGGTTTCCTGTTGTTAGCCATTGTCCAGAGATTATAAAATTGCGGGGTGGGTGATAGCCGCCGGGATAGAATAAGAGTTCTTGATCCAGAAATTGTCCTTGTTTGGTGCGTAAGGTTTGCCATTGTTTTCCTAAATTGTTTTGTATGGTTTGTAAAAATCTGTTGGGATTTATGCGTTTAAAGGCTGAGTTGGTGTATAAAATTTGGTCTTGGATGTCGCTGATTAAAATGGCTGTATAGTTTTGTTCTACTGCTTGATAGAATAATTCGGGTGGTAGTTTTGATTTTTTTGTCATTTTTAGATTTATTTTTTTTGGGTGGTTTTTAGGTTAAGGTTTGTAAGCAATTATACTGTTTTTAAAAAGATTTTCAATTAATTAATTGGTTTGGTTTTGTGATATTTTGATGGGGTTATTTTATGAGATGTTATTGTTTTATATTGTTTTTGTTTTTGTTAGTTGATACTAGTAGTGTTGTTGGAGCTGTTGTGATTTAATCTCGTGTTGATAGTGGGGGCATGTGGTGGTTTTAATATTTTATAGTCGAATTTTCCGCTGAAAATAGTAATTTATAATTTATATATATGAGAAAAATATTAGTTGATGTGGTTAAAAATCATGGCGTTAGTGATGATTTGAATAAGTTTGAGGCTTTGCTTCGTGAAAGGTGTGGTGGTGAATATCGGCGGGAGGTTTTTATGCTTTGTCAGGCTTTGCGTGAGAATATTCCTGTTGATTTATTGAATCCGCCTGAAAATTTGTCGAAAACGGTTTTTTTGTCGAATTTAGTTCAACGATTGTATGATAATTTGGGTTTTGATAAGGAGTTGGCTGAGTGGACGGTGCAAACTTGGAGTTTGGCTTTAAATCAAACTGAACTGTCTGATGGTGGTGGTGATGATTTGGAGTTTACTGAGGAGTTTTCTAAGGCTTATGATTTGATGGAGTTTAGTAAAAATTGTGTTTTTATAACTGGTAAAGCTGGTACGGGTAAGTCGACTTTGTTGCAATATTTTCAAAAA
>JALWSU010000199.1 GCA_026993485.1 Thiotrichaceae bacterium
GAGCGAAGTTATTAGCGATTTGCCCAATTTAAATGATCCACAAAGGCGCATTTTAGCAGCAACTTATGACAAAAAATTGCGCGTTGTCAATATTTATGTGCCTAATGGGGCGGTTGTCGATTCTGAGAAATATTATTATAAACTGAACTGGCTAAAACACTTATATCATTATTTGTGCCAATGTGATTATAATAACCTAATTGTATTAGGTGATTTTAATATTGCCCCAGATGATCGTGATGTTAATAATCCTCCTGCTTGGGAAGGTGGGGTATTAGTTAGTCAGCCTGAGCGTGCAGCTTTACAAGATTTATTGGCTTTGGGCTTGCGGGATACTTTTCGTTTGTTTGAACAACCACCTGATATTTTTAGTTTTTGGGATTATAGAGCTAGGGCATTTCAGCGAAATCATGGTGTGCGTATTGATTTGATATTAGCCAGTACGGCTTTGAATTGTAATAGTTCTATTGTTGATATAAAGCCACGCCGTTTAGAACGTCCATCTGATCATGCTCCAGTAGTGGCAACATTTGATTTTAATTAAAAACTGATGTTACGCACTCCATTTCAGAAACTAGGGCAACCACAAGGGATTGCCCCTACAAACAAATCATCGTGTAGGGGCAATCGGTTGCCCCTTTTGAACTAGAGTGCGTAACATCAGTTAAAAACTACAAAAATTAGATAACTTAAATTTATGTTTGAAACCGCAGAATTAGGTCAAAAAATTGACCCAAAAGACTATAAAAATCAATTACCCGATTTAAGGGCTGAACTGCTACAAGCACAATTTGCATTAAGTAAAACCAATACTCCTGTCATTATTATTATTTCAGGGATTGATGCTGCTGGGCGTGGAGATACTGTTAATGCCTTAAATGCCTGGCTAGATACGCGCGGTTTGCAAACCATTGCACTGGATTCCCTTACTGATGAAGAGCGCGAGCGTCCTTATTATTGGCGATTTTGGCGACAATTACCCGCTGCTGGGCGTATTGGGATTTTTTTTGGTGGCTGGTATGTTGATCCAATTCTCCAATCCGCTTATAAAAAAATGGAAACGGCGCAAGTGCATGAAGCTTTAACGCATATACGCCGTTTTGAAACAATGTTAGTGCAAGATGGCGCGTTAATTCTAAAATTTTGGCTGCATTTATCTAAACATGAACAACATAAACGCTTAAAAAAATTAGAACAAAACGAGAATACTAAGCGTTCTGTCTCGAAACAAGATTGGAAAAAGGCGAAGTTATATAATGAATTTGTCAAAGCTGCTGAACAGGCGATTCGCTATACGGATTCTGGCGATGCTCCTTGGATACTTGTCGAGGCTACAGATTGGCGTTATCGTAATTTAACCGTTGCACGTACTTTGTTGGAGACTTTACGCAAATATCTTGATGCCCCCCCCACCGCAGAAAACCATCCCCCAATAGTAACACCCGCTCTAAATTCAACTAGCATTTTAGATACAGTTGATTTAACTCAAAGTTTAACCAAGAAAAGCTATCATGAAAAATTAGAAACTTATCAAGGTAAATTGCATCGCTTAGCTTGGGAAGCTTATCAAAAACAATGTTCAACAATTATTGTCTTTGAGGGCTGGGATGCGGCAGGTAAAGGAGGAGCAATTCGGCGGATGACACAGGCGATGGATGCCCGACTTTATCGAGTCAACTCTATTGCAGCACCGACAGATGAGGAACGCGCACATCATTATCTATGGCGATTTTGGCGACAGATTTCTCGTGCTGGCAGGGTGACAATTTATGATCGTTCTTGGTATGGGCGGGTATTAGTAGAGCGTGTCGAACATTTTGCTACCGAAAAAGAGTGGCAACGGGCTTATTTAGAAATCAATGATTTTGAAGAACAACTAGTCCAGCACGGTAGTATAGTCATTAAATTTTGGGTACATATTAGTAAGGATGAACAATTGCGCCGTTTTAAGGAGCGTGAAAAAATTCCTTATAAACAACATAAAATCACTGAAGAGGATTGGCGTAATCGTGAAAAATGGAACGATTATACCATTGCCGTTAATGAGATGGTGACACGAACTAGTACTAATTTCGCACCTTGGACATTAGTTGCGGGCGAAGACAAACACTTTGCGCGTGTACAAGTACTAAAAACCGTGTGTGAGCGTTTAGAAGCTGGATTAAATAACATAGGTAAAAAATTATGATGCAAGTTTTAATTATACGTCATGCCCCTGCGGAAGATCGTGACAAATTTGGCAAAACTGATGAACTACGCCCCTTGAGCCGTAAAGGTAAAAAGAAAATGCGTGCCAATGTGGCAGGATTACAACTTATTGTGCCAGAAATAGAACGTATTGCCGATAGTCCATTAGTACGCGCCCAACAAACTGCTGGCTTACTAGCATCTACTTATAATAATGCAATTCGAGAAACGATAGCTGCCCTAGCCCCCGATGGCTCAGTATCAGGCGTATTAGCCTATTTGCAAAAACACGCCGATACAACGTCACCCATTGCTCTAGTAGGGCATGAGCCAAATTTGGGAGAATTGGCGACATGGCTACTCAGTGGGCAAATAGGCAATTGGATGCCATTAAAAAAAGGGGGAGTTTGTTTATTAGAGTTCCCCAATAAAATTGAAGCGGGGCAAGCGGAACTATGTTGGATGTTGACACCAAAACAATTGCGTCAATTAGCTTGATAGTCGAGTGTCAGCTATTATACTTGTATAAGTACCAATATTATCAATAAGTTATAAATTAGTTGGATATTATTAGAATTGCTAATACTAGGACTTACGCATTGACTGATAATAAATTAGATTATCAATGCCTAAGTCCTAAATATATGATTATTATAGAGGTGTACAATGAGTTATCCATTAAGATACCCATTTTCATGGTTTTTAGCCAAAATCGGGATAACAATTAGCATAAATATTAATTTTATTTATGATGATGAGGAAAAGGTTTTTGTTGCAACTAGTAAAGATATTCAAGGGCTAGTATTAGAAGCTGAAAATTTCAATACCTTAAAAAAAGAAATTGAAGAAGCTATCCCTAATTTATTGACTTTAAGTTATCAAAAATCATTGCCTAAAATCTCCACAGATATTATTTTTCAAAATCATATTGTAATAGCATGAACGGATATGAAAAAGAAGTAAAAAAAATCCTTAAAAATCATGGTTGGAGATTTCTCAGAGCAGCAAAAGGATCACATGAATATTGGGGAAAAGATGGTTATAAACCAGTGACTGTACCGCATAATTGCAAATCAAGATTCACAGCAAATGCAATCATGAAAGAAGCTGGAATTAATTATAAATTCTAAAATTTTACAATAATTCATGTAAATAAATTAATGATTTATTAGCTAAAAAAGCTACTCAAGAAATAGCGTATTTTTTTAACTACTAGGGATGAGTTATAAAAAGGGATAAGGCAAAAATTTAAGTGTTTTTATCCGCTTTTATAACTCATCCCTGTAGTTATTGAGTCGAAATAACAATTTTATATAACAAAAATTAATAATAATAATAAATTAAATATAAACAGTAAATTATTACCATAACCTTATAATAAACATAATAATTATTTTTTTAACAATATGATTACTTTAAAAAAACTCTTGCATCTCAATTTTAGCTATGTTTAAATATAAACCACACTAGAAGTGTGTAATTTAAAGTTTTTCTTTAACTTTCTTTCTTATATATATGAATATTATAGTAAAATATAATTGGTTTGAGGATTTTTTGTATGTTATTGAATAAAATACGCTCTATTATTGGACTCATTATGATAGTTTCGCTAATCACATTGCCAGCCAGTGTGTTTGGCGGTAAAAAGCGCATTTTAAGAGTAACAGCAACGGCTTACACTTCTCACGCAAGCCAGACAGATAGATCGCCCGGTATTGCCGCATGGGGTGATAGGTTAAGACCAGGTATGAAAGCAATTGCAGTCTCTAATGATTTGCTTTATAAATACGGCATGAAGCGCGGAACTAGAGTGAAAATTTCTGGTTTAAAAGGCACTTATCGTGTGTTAGATAGGATGCACAAGCGTTGGAGAAAGAAGATCGATATTTACATGGGCAAAAATATCAGAGCCGCAAGAAAATGGGGTAGACGTAAAGTTACTATTACATGGTAGAATATGTAATTTTGACTTGTAGGAACAAAGTATGTATTGGCTACTTGCCTTAATTACAGTTAGTTTAGTTGCGATAATTGCAATGGGGATTTATTTTGAAATACGTCCCCTATCTCAAAAAATAGATGCCCCACGACATCATTATCGTTGGTTAAAAGGCACTGTGGCAGTAAATTTACTCATTTTTGTTACTGCCCCAATAGGTTTATTATTTTTAGGTATTCAAGATGTTATGGCAGCAGCACCGACATTGACTGAAGCTGCTCATGAAATTAGCGTTGGTATGGGGCTGGCTATGATTGGGATTGGTATTCCAACAGGCCTTGCAACCATTGGCGCAGGGATAGCTGTAGGTCCTATTGGTGCGGCTTCCTTAGCTGTTATTGCCGAAAAGCCCGAAATTTTTGGACGGACTTTAGTTTATCTCGGATTAGCAGAAGGTATTGCCATTTATGGACTAGTTGTCAGTATTTTATTATTAGGAAAATTAGGATGAGGCTCATTTTCATGGGCAGTCAAGCTCTAGCGGAAGGCTTTGCTTTAATCGGTTTTGAAATTTTTCCGAATGCCACCGCTGAGCTTGTAGAAACGGAATTATCGAAATTATTAAAAAGCCAAGAAAAGGCACTGGTTTTTCTTGAAGAGAGTTTGACTCAACAACCGGGGCCATCATTTTTACAAGCCCGCACAGAAGCAGCGGGCATTATTTTAACCGAAGTTCCACGATTAAATGCACCAGAAGACTATCAGCCCTCAGTGGAAGCCTTGGTAGCACGAGTATTAGGGCCATCAGTATTGGATTAAACGCTTACAAACTTAAAATCAATCACAAATCTTTATCAAACGCCCTTCACTAATTGTCTGAACTGTGATTTCATTGATTAATGGATTAACTGTGATTAAAAAACCATCAAAATCCATAGTCTAATCTTTTGATTCATAATATGATTTATCCGAATCCCAGAATTGCTAATTGATTTAATATGTTGCTATCTCCGCTATTTACAAATTGGATTATAAGTTGGTGATATTTATCAAAATTTGTGCCTAAAATCAAGCGTTGCTTTGGTGTGAAATTACGGTAACGTAACATGGAAGCTGTATAAGCTGCTATGAATGATTGTTTCATCAAGGTTTGATCTTGTAATTCATAAAAAGCTAATAATCCACCTAAATAAGTTTTTTTCTCAAAATCTACAAAGGATAATGGTGCTAATCCTTGAGTGATTAATGGAATATTAGCAGCCATTCGTGAAGTTCGTTTATTACCATCAACAAATGCTTGCAGATAAGGCAAGCGAGTCAGCCAGTAAAAACTTTCTAAAATTGGGTTTTGCAAATCTGAAGCTTGTTTTATTAGTTCTGAAAAACTAGTTCTCATCCAGATTCCAGGTTGAAATGGTGGAATATAACTAGAGCCAGAAATATCAATATCAGTGTAACAGCGAAGTTCTCCAGCAATGTTTGAATTTAATTGTTCCAATAATAGTTGATGTATTGTTAATAATGCCTGCTCATCAATCTTGCTAAGTGTTAAGAAATATTCAATAGCTCGTTTATGATTAAGAATCATAATAGCATCTTTATCAGGTTTCTTATTATTGCGTTGATTATATTCAATCAATACTTGGGTATCTAAATAAGTATAAGAATTTCCTTCAAGATGAGAAGATGCCCATGATAAATCAATTAGTAATTTAGCGACTTTTTTTGGAGGAAAACTTGGTTCAGGTAAGCGGCAAATAAAATGAAGTCGCTGTAGTTCATCAGCGGTAAATACTGATAAGCTATTAGCACTTAACAGATTTTTATCAAACATAGCCGTTGGTCGTTTGTCAGCGGGAGTGTTTAAATAATTCCAAATCTCAGAAATATTGCTCATAATCGTAAATTTTCCTATTAGCCATATTTAGTTTTTTTCTCGTTCCCACGCTATGGCAATCACACTAACTAATTGTCTGAACTGTGATTTCTTTGATTAATGGATTAACTGTGATTAAAAAACCATCAAAATCAGGGAAATCATATAAATCAAATAAATCACAGTTCAGACAAGAAACTATTTGACGGTGAAGTTCTAAAATATCTGTTGCTGCCTCTTTGAGACTAATAATTAATTCTTCTTTAGTTTTTTCTTGTCCATTTGCACCTGGCACTTCTTCAACCCAACCAACCCATC
>JALWSU010000200.1 GCA_026993485.1 Thiotrichaceae bacterium
TTTTGATCAAATTGGAGAAACTGAATTTCAGCGATGGTTGAATTATGGTTTTCGTCTTAAGAGGCTTTAACGCTATTTTTTGAAATCACCAAATAACCAAATATGGAACTACTTAAAATAATTGTGGTCAGAGTAAAACTCTTTAATACCTTGATTTAAATATTATTTTATAAATTTTCTGTTTAAAATCATCATTTTTTAAACCCACCAAGACTAATTTTAGGTGATTATTTTATAATAATTCAACAAGTTAAATATTAAATTTCAGGAAACAAATCGTATCACTTGATTGAAATTACGCTGAGTTCAGGAAAGAATATTGAGGCTACTGCGGAACATCCTTTTTATATTAAGGGGAAGGGGTGGAATCCTGCTGGTAGTTTGAAGGTTGGACAGGTGCTGGTGCTGCATAATGGGACGACTGTGGTTGTGGAGGAAGTCGATTCTCGTGTGCGGCAGGTGCGGGTGTTTAATTTTAGTGTTGCCAATGCTCATAACTACGGTGGGGATGGGGTGTTGGTGCATAATGTTAGGGTTCGCGATAAGCTCTAAAGTGTTCCGACACCTGACCAACAAGCCTTGATAAGTATCGCACAAACTGGAGAAAAACGCATCATTAGAGGTAAAGGACCTTTTTCTAAAGATGTGCTTGATATTATGATTGAGTGGGCTAATGAACTGGGGGTTCCAGTAAGAGCAAAGACAGGTGATTTATGCGGTATTCATGGTTATGGACCTGTTCCTCCAGGACCACAAGCTTCACATATCCATATAAATGGATTACATATTCCTATTCCACCTGGTTATTTACCACCATCAGGATCAACTTATATTCATTAATAACAAGGTATTGGTTATCACACAACTAGCAAAATTATTTCTACAATTTTTGTAAAAAATACAATTAAGAGGTAGTTTATAAAAAATAGTTAAATTATGTTTTTTGTGTAGAGTGTCATGAGTGCAAGACATAACATACTTTGTACTCATAAGTTATATAACCTCAAAATGGCAATTAGATTGACAACTATATGAAATAATTAAAAAAGATAGTTTTGATTACAAATTTTCAATAACTCTTTGAAAAATATGAGAAACATTTTTTTATTGCCACTTTTAGGTATAACTATAACTTAATTAATTTAAAATTAAATCAATTTACTCAAGAACACCCACTTTAGCTATTTGCCTAAGCCATTGCCTAAAGGCAGTAATTAAATTTCACTATTGAATAATAGGTGGAAATAAAATAACTATGAGTTGGTATTTAGTCAAAACTAACTGGGACCATAAGTGGGTTAAAAAACGAGACATATTCAAAACATATTCATATAATGGCCTTGGAGGTGATATTTGGCCTTTGGACGAACAAAAGGATGAAACTGTTATTAAAATTCATAAAAAAATTGATGATAACAAAAAATATGTTAAGCTTCTTGCAGGATGGTGGGGACATTTTTGTACCAATTGGAACGATGCACAAGAGTATTTTTCTCAAACTTCAAGGA
>JALWSU010000201.1 GCA_026993485.1 Thiotrichaceae bacterium
CGGATTGCGTTGGAAACGGCATCCAAATTCTCTCAATTTTCTCAATCAGCAAATTCGCCTTTTACAATAGAAGGCGATTATAGGCGTGATGATTAATTATTAAAGGGATAATTATTTTGTTATCCCTTATTTATAAATAAAATAAATAATTATGTTAAATATTTTCAATAAAAAACAAGATTCTATAAAAACATCGACAATACTGTTAAAAACCCCATCTTGCCCAACAATAAATTTTCAGGAATTTAACAGGGGAATTGACAGCGTACATATTGATGTACTCCTTAGTTCACACTTTACGGAATTAACAACTAGCTTAATTTACACTTTACTAGATGAACGGAGTAGTCTAAGAAGACGTACTGTAGATAAACCATCAAAGTCAGTACGTGAAAAATTAGAAGAATTTAGTACAAGTTATGAATCTATGCTTACAGCAGCGATACATCATGCAAAAAAAACTGATAAAATTGAATATATACAACTTTTTCAAGTTGCAATAATAAAATGGCTGTTAGACAGCATCAAATCTCAATATAAAAAATTGATGAATGAATTAAAAACCAAAGCTTTAAAGGGAAATCAATTTGAATTAACTGATAGAATTTCATGGATAAATAATAATCCTAATAATATATCATTTATGGTAACAGGTGATTTATTTGAGCATCTTTCATGGGTAGAATCTGGGGTAGCAAAAAACTTGCGCGAATCTTTATTTGGTATTCCTTTTACATTGCCTTTAAATATATTATTTAATCCTTTGTTGAAAAGTCCAGATATTGTTAATCCTGATGTCTTAATGAAGCACTATATATTATTACTCGACAATCCAAATAAACCCTACAACCCTGATACAGATAGCCCTTATAATTTTAAAAATTTGGACAAAATCATTAATCAAGTACTAAATGAAATTTCGCGTATTTATTCTCCACAGATATTGCCTAATGAAGAAAATAAAAATTTGTCGTGTGCAAAAGGAAAAATAACGGATATGCTTGTGGCGTGGAAAAATATGCCTGAAAATATGGATTGCTTATTTAAGCTAAAAGAAACCGAAAAAGAAAAACAAAAATATCAAGTAAAATGTCTTCAAATACTAGAACAACATTTACGCAAAGCAGACGTAATTATACCTATCTTGGCAGCTTATGAAACCGAAATTTTATATGAACATTATGCCAAATTACTCGAACCTAAATTAATTTATCAGGGACTTTGTAATGAAGTAAATTTACAAGAAATTGGAGTAACATTAGAACATAAATTAAAAATCCGTCCTTTGCGTAGAGTAGATGATAAACCTTTAAATATAAAAGAGTTAAAAAACTCACAAAAATCTATAGCCAGTAAAGCTAAGCAGTCTAATCACGAAATTTTGAGTAAATTCATCAATAAATTTGTTACATACAGGCGGGATTTTAAATATCATCAATTAATGTTGAATGCAATGAAACAAATCCATTTACTTAGTACAGAGGAAGATTTGGATTTGTCTCGTAGT
>JALWSU010000202.1 GCA_026993485.1 Thiotrichaceae bacterium
CTATATCTCTGGGAGTTTTAGAACAGCGGGGAGAATATCGCTGGTATGCAGGTTATGTTTTGACTGATGGAACTGTTGTATCTCGTTCCGAACCGTTGGTATTTGTGGTTGAGTGAGTAGTTCGTTAAACCTGACAGGTTTTGGAAACCTGTCAGGTTTGTTTAAGTAAGGGCTATCCATTGTGGTTGCCCTGTAAGGCTGGAGCGTCAATGCCATTAAGTTAAGCCTTAAAATCAGACCTCCGAGGTTTTCAAAACCTCGGAGGTCTTTGAAATTCCAACGGCAAAAAACCTGACAGGTTTTAAAAACCTGTCAGGTTTGGCTTAACTTAATGGCAGTGACGCTGGAGCGTGGGAGCGATAGTGCGTAACATAAGTTATAAAGATAAAAGGAAAAATCAAGAAGATGTCTAAAGTACTCATTATTGGAGCTGGTGGCGTTGGACAAGTTGTCACCCATAAATGCGCTCAAGTACCTGAAGTATTTTCAGAAATTTGCTTAGCTAGTCGGACTGTTTCTAAATGCGAAAAGATTGCTGCACAAATCAAACGTCCAATTCGCACTGAACAGGTTGACGCAGATAATGTCCCAGAACTGGTAGCACTGATTAAAGATTTTAAACCTGCATTGGTTATGAATATCGCTCTGCCCTATCAAGATTTGCATATTATGGATGCTTGCCTTGAAACTGGCGTTGATTATCTTGATACTGCTAATTATGAACCACTTGATGAAGCTAAATTTTGTTACAAATGGCAGTGGGAATATGATGAACGCTTTAAAGAGCGCGGTATTATGGCACTTTTGGGTAGCGGATTTGATCCGGGTGTAACCAATGTTTTTACTGCATGGGCTAAAAAAACCCAATTTGATGAAATTCATGAACTCGATATTATTGATTGCAATGCTGGAGAACATGGCCAGCCTTTTGCTACAAATTTTAATCCGGAAATCAATATCCGTGAAGTAACTGCTCCCGCTAAACATTATGAAAACGGCGAATGGATTGAAACTAAGGCTTTGAGTAAATCCAAAATTTTTGAGTTTCCAGAAGGTATCGGCCCGCGCAAGATTTATCAAATGTATCACGAAGAACTAGAATCACTGGTTAAACATATACCAGAAATCAAACGGGCTAGATTTTGGATGACTTTTTCGGATAATTATCTGAAACATTTGGAAGTATTACAGAATATTGGAATGACTCGCATTGATCCAATTAAATTTCAAGGACAAGAAATTGTACCGCTTCAATTCCTCAAAGCATTATTACCTGATCCCGCATCATTGGGTCCCTTAACACAAGGGCGTACTTGTATTGGCTGTTTTATCAAAGGGATCAAAGATGGCAAGGAAAAACGCTACTATATTTATAATATCTGCGATCATGCCAAATGCTATGAAGAAGTACAATCACAAGCAGTATCATATACAACTGGTGTACCAGCGATGATAGGCGCGATGATGATGCTAACTGGCAAATGGCGTGGAAGTGGCGTGTTTAATATGGAACAGTTTGATCCTGAACCGTTTATGGAAAAACTAATGATTCATGGATTGCCTTGGGTTGAATTTAAAGGTGATTTGTCTGCTATTGAATTTTAAGTATAGCACTACCCGTTTGTATAAAATACAGCGTACCAACCTGCCAGGTTTTTAAAACCTGGCAGGTTTTTCTTAACTTAATGGCAGTGAAGCGAGTAGCTTGGGAACGAGTAATATTTATTTTTAATATCGCAGAACAAACAATTTCAGAATTATCAAATGATACTCCCATCAAACATACCATCCCCCTGTTTTGTTGTAGATTATCATGCCTTAGAACGCAATATGGCTATTTTTAATAAAGTACAACAAAATAGCGGCGCAAAATGCCTACTTGCCCTGAAAGGCTTTGCCATGTTTGCCACATTTCCATTATTGAAACAAACCCTACATGGCGTTTGTGCCAGTTCAATCAATGAAGCCATTTTAGGATATGAAGAATTTGGGCGAGAAGTACATACTTATTCTCCAGCTTATGATGAAAATAGTCTGAAACAATGTTTAGAAATCAGCGATCATTTGATTTTTAACTCCTTTTCCCAATTGGAACGATTCAAACAATTACGAGAACAATTTGCTGATAAAGTAGAATTTGGATTACGAATTAACCCTGAACATTCTGAAGGAGAAGTAGCTCTTTATGATCCCTGTACGGCATTTTCACGGCTTGGCATTGTACGAGCTGAATTTGAGAATAAAAACTTAGCTGGCATTTCAGGATTACATTTTCATACCTTATGTGAACAAGATTCTTATGCACTTGAAAGGACTCTCAACGCTGTTGAAGAAAAATTTGGTAAATTCATAGCTCAAATGCAATGGATAAATTTCGGCGGCGGGCATCATATTACCCGTGAAAATTATGATGTTGCTCATCTTTGTAAACTAATAAAACGCTTTAAAGACAAATATAATGTCGAAGTTTATCTCGAACCCGGAGAAGCTGTTGCCTTAAATGCAGGTATATTGGTAACAACCGTATTAGATATAATTCACAACGGCATGGATATTGCGATTTTAGATACGTCAGCAACAGCGCATATGCCTGATGTACTTGAAATGCCCTATCGCCCAGAAATTAAAAATGCTGGAGAACCCGGAGAAAAAGCTTATACTTACCGTCTTGGTGGTAATTCGTGTCTAGCAGGCGACGTTATTTCTGATTACTCTTTTGATAAACCACTAAAAATTGGCGATCAATTGCAACTACTTGATATGGCACATTATTCTATGGTAAAAACCACAACATTTAATGGAGTAAAACTTCCTGCTATTGCCCTCTATCGTGATAATAAAGTAGAAATCATTAAAGAATTTGGATATGAAGATTTTAAAAATCGCCTATCATAAGTACTGAAATCGGTATTGCGGAGCGTGTTAATGCTACTGAAACTAAATAAAAAAAAGTTGCTATAGCTAGTAGAAAAGCCGTAGCTCGAATAGTTTGAGTTGTTCCATGTTTAAGTGCGATTTCTCCAAGAATGATATAGATTAATAATGCTATTAATTTTGCAGTTAGCCAAGCTTGGGTGCCTGGATATTGATGCAATATTATGACTAATCCCATACCACTGAAAAATAAAGTTGTATCAATCAAATGCGGTAAAATTTTTACCCAAGCTTGTTGCAATGCTGAACTCTCTTGCAACATCCAAATGCCCCGTAGTAAAAACAATATAAAAGTGAGAATGACACAAGAAATATGAAGATGTTTTAGTATTATGTACATTAAAACTAGAATAATAACCTTTGGTTTAGTTAATAGAGTTGTTGCCAAATAATTTGTACCCATTGTCTGAACCTTGATTTTCAGGGATTTAAAGGATTGACAGGATGGTAGTTAGAACCAATTAATTAAACAATCCTTACAATCCTTATAATCCTTTGTAATCAAGGTTCAGACAATGGAAACCATAAGATTGATCAGTGGTGTTCAACAGGAACTGGAATGAGTTTTGGAAGTTCTGAAGCCGCTTTTGATAATTCAATCTCTTTGATGGTATGTAAACCATTGTTACCACTATTGCCTACTTTATATAAAATATCGGGCAATAGAATATTACCTGTAAGTTTGCCATTACGAACAATTAAAATAACTTGGCTATCTTCAACGCTTCTTAAATGCCCTACCCAACCAACGCCAGTTCCTGAAAATGTTTCAACTCGATCCAATTTTGCAATAAAAGTTGTATCTTCAAATAAATTTAACATTAATTCATCATGTTGAATTGCTTGTTCTTCTGTATTTATTAAGCCTAGATTGACATAAATAAATCGCTGGCGTTTAACATTTACATCCAAAGTCTTGTCCACTACAATCCTTGATGCGGCTCGAAATAGGCTAGATACTTGCCCCTCTGCAAAGCTAATATTACTAGCTGCAATTAAGAGGATGATTAAATATTTGGTGTGTTGTCTCATTTTATTTCCCATTTTTTCTAGGAAAAATTATTTTAACCGAAAAATCAGAGTTAATGAACTGAAATTCCTGGGGCGATGCCCCAGGCTGATATAGCGTTACCCGATTTAGTTCAGTACAAACCTGCCAGGTTTTTAAAACCTGGCAGGTTTAATCGCTGTATTTTATATAAACGGGTAGTGCTATAAAAACCTGTCAGGTTTAGAGCGTAAATGTGCTTAACTAAATCGGGCAACGCTATATGTATCGCCCTTTCAGGGCTAAAACCTGGGCATAGCCCTAGTACATTGTCAAGGTTAAAATGATTTAAGCCCTGAAAGGGCGCAACATATCAGCCTAGGGCATCGCCCTAGGAATTTCAGTGCGTAACATCAGTTCAGACAATGGCTGCAAATTATTTGGCAACAACTCTAATGTTCTTGTCCACCATACAATTTCGCATATAATCCATTTTTAGCAATTAAATGCTCATGTCGCCCTTTTTCAATAATTCGTCCTTGATCAAAGACAAAGACTCGATTAGCTTGTTTAACTGCACTTAAACGGTGGGCAATTATAAGCGTAGTTTTATCTTTTAAAAATTCATTGAGGGCATGGTGTAATTTACTTTCGGTTTCAGTATCTAGGGCTGAGGTGGCTTCGTCTAAAATCACAATTTTGGGCTTGGCTAGTATCATTCGTGCTACTGCGACTCGTTGTCGTTGTCCACCTGATAGACGTACTCCATGTTGTCCAAGTAAGGTTTCTAATCCATTTTCCATATTTTTAACGGTTTCAGTTAATTGTGCAATCTCTAGAGCTTGCCAAAGTTCCTCATCTGAGAGTTCACGTCCCAAGCTAAGATTCATGCGAAGTGTGTCATTAAATAAAGCTGGATGTTGTAGTACTGTAACAACATGTTCGCGCACTACATCCATACCGATTTTAGTTACTGGTGTATTGTTGAAATAGACACAGCCTGATTGGGGCGCATATAAACCGAGTATAATTTGAACTAGGGTAGTTTTGCCACCGCCACTAGCTCCAACTAAGGCGACTTTTTCTCCAGCTTTGATTTCAAGTGAGACATTATTTAATACAAATTCTTGTTTATTATAAGAAAAACATATATTTTCTAAACGTATCGCTGTAGTATTTTGATTTTTAAATGGATTTTGTTGATGTGGATAAGTTGGTTCATAAGAGAGTGCGAATAGTTTGTTTACGCGCTGCAAGGCTGCTTTGGCACTGTGATAGCTGTATTGAATATTAATGATTTCTTGCATGGGAGTTAGCATAAACCAAAGATAGCCGAAAACTGCAAACATTTGCCCAATGCTTAAATCTGAAAATACTACCATTAACATGGTAACTGCACGAAACATGTCAAAGCCAAATAGAAATACATTAAAAGATAAACGGCTGGCAGCATCGCTTTTCCAAGCGTAGTTAATTGCGTGATTTTTAATTTCATTGGCATTATTAATTACTTTGCCTAAATAATAACTTTCACGATTATAAGCACGAATTTGTTGAATAGCTTCTAAAGTTTCACTTAATTTTTGTTGAAAAGTACTATAAGCACTATTTTCGTTTTTCTTTAATTCTTTAACTTTACGCCCTAATTTGATCGTGGTAAAAACGACGATTGGATTAATCATAAATATGATTAAAGCCAATTGCCAGTGCATCAAAAATAATATAATAGCTGTACCTATAATGGTTAAAATAGCAATTAATAGTTTACTAACACTTGCACCGATAAATTGATCAATTGTGTCTAAATCTGTCACCAAATGGGAAATCACTTTGCCACTACCTAAACTTTCATATTCTGCCATTGATACGCGCTGAAGTCGGCTAATTAAATTTTTCCGAATGCGATAGACGACATTTTTAGAAATAATCGTAAATTGGCGCATTTGCCAAACGCCCAAAATTAAAGTAGTTAAACGCAAACAGAGGCTAAATAATGCAATTACGAGAATCGTTAAAATCGCGCCATGCCAATTTTCGGGAAAAATTGAGTTGACAATATTAACTAAAGTAGCAGGCTGATTGAGTAAAACTTCATCAACCAATAAGGGCATTAGTAATGGAATAGGTACACTTAATAATGTCGCAATGATGGCGATAATATGTGCTGATATGAGAGCGCGTTTATGCTCCAAGGCGATTTTTATAATTTGTTGCCAAGTATAGCCGTTTGTGGTGGTTTGCATGGTATCCTTATATGTTTTTCTCTTACTTTAAAACGCCAAAACCACCAAAAGTCAGTAGGATTGGTTATGTTTAAGGGGTAAGCTCCCTGAGTCATAAAAAAATCTTATGACTTTGAATTATGATATAATATAAAGAGATT